>DDNL01000021.1 GCA_002341165.1 Shewanellaceae bacterium UBA2521 | reverse complement strand
TCGACTCCCGCTGCTCGCTCCAATAAACTGCACGCAGAACAGTGCTGATATAGCTCAGTTGGTAGAGCACACCCTTGGTAAGGGTGAGGTCGGCAGTTCGAATCTGCCTATCAGCACCATCTCCAAAAGCTTATGTTGACTTTAAGTTCGTGTAAACAGCATGAACAAGTACATATTTCATCATCAAGTACAAAAAATACCTTGTTTTATACGCATATTATAGATAAAATCAAACCCTTTTAATTATCCAATTAATTTATTCTAAAAGCGCCTTATAATTGATGTTCAGGGTAACTTGAAGTGTTTTCTTCTATCCTGAACTAGAAATGTGTGTTTTTTTAGTATGCTTGCTAAAGTGAGATAAAGATATGACGGCAAATAGCAATAGTGAAGTACAAAATGGTCGTAGTTTAGACTTGATAAAATGGGCTTTTGTTGCGGTCTTAACGTCAGTAGCAATCGCAGTGAACGAAGTTTTTGATGATGTCTGGGTTTTATACCGTTCGATAGGTGTTGCGATAGCGCTTATTTTTGCAGCAGTAATTGCTTTGCAAACAGACAAAGGTAAGCAGTTTGTTGCTTTTTCAAAGGAATCTGAGAAAGAAGTTCGTAAAGTCATTTGGCCATCAAGACAAGAAGCAACCAATACAACCTTGATTGTATTTGCAGTAACAGCTTTGTTTGGGGTGATTTTGTGGGGACTTGACTCGTTACTTGTAACAATCGTGAATCTAATTTTAGGTATATAGGTATTGGTTTATGACTGATGTGAAGAAAAAATGGTATATCGTTCAAGCGTTCTCTGGCTATGAAACTAAGGTAGCCAAAGTACTGCGAGAGTATATCAAAATGCATAACATGGAAGATGTGTTTGGCGATGTACTGGTACCTGCTGAAGAAGTGATTGAGATGAAATCAGGTCAGCGCCGTAAAAGTGAAAAGAAGTTTTTCCCAGGCTATGTTTTAGTGCAGATGGAGATGAACGACTCAAGCTGGCATTTGGTACGTAATATTCCACGTGTGATGGGCTTTATTGGTGGCACATCTGATCGCCCAATGCCTATCTCAGACAAAGAAGCAGATGCTATTTTGCAACGCCTTGAAGATAACGATGGCGCTCCGAAATCGAGTGTACTCTTTGAGCCGGGTGAAGTGGTACGTGTCAAAGAAGGACCTTTCAAAGACTTTAACGGTACAGTTGAAGACATAGATTATGATAAGAGCAGCGTGAAAGTCGCTGTTACTATCTTCGGGCGTGCAACGCCTGTTGATCTAGACTTTTCTCAGGTTGAAAAAGCAGAGTAAATTCGAGAGAAAATGTCCGTGACACATGCACTAAAAAGTAGTATGATCACGGGCTTATTTTTTAACGGGGAGCTGGTTTAAATGAACCTGCGCTAAAACCCAAACAGAGGAAACAGAACATGGCTAAGAAAGTACAAGCCTATATCAAGCTTCAGGTTGCAGCAGGTGCTGCTAATCCTAGTCCGCCAGTTGGTCCAGCTCTTGGTCAGCATGGTGTCAACATCATGGAATTTTGTAAGACCTTTAATGCAAGAACAGACAAGTTCGATAAAGGTATGCCAATTCCTGTTGTGATCACAGTTTATAGCGATCGCTCTTTCACTTTTGAAACTAAAACACCGCCAGCATCTTTCTTGTTGAAGAAAGCGGCAGGTGTTAAGTCTGGTTCAGGTCGTCCTAATACTGAAAAAGTAGGTACAGTGAAGCAAGCTCAACTTCAAGAAATTGCTGAAACAAAAGCGGCTGACATGACAGGTGCAGACGCAGACGCGATGGTACGCTGTATTGCAGGTACTGCTCGTTCTATGGGCTTAGTGGTAGAGGACTAATAAAATGGCAAAACTTTCAAAGCGTATGCGTGCTGTCCGCGAAAAAATCGATACAACAAAGATGTACGATGTACAAGATGCGGTAGCATTGCTTAAAGATCTTCCAGCAGCAAAATTCCTAGAAAGCGTTGATGTATCAGTGAACTTAGGTGTTGACCCACGTAAATCTGATCAAAATGTTAGAGGCGCTGTTGTTTTACCTCATGGTACAGGTAGAACAGTACGTGTTGCTGTGTTTACTCAAGGTCAAAATGCAGAAGCTGCTAAAGAAGCAGGTGCTGATCTAGTAGGTATGGAAGATTTAGCTGAACAGATCAAAAAAGGCGAAATGAACTTTGATGTGGTTGTCGCTTCTCCTGATGCAATGCGCATTGTAGGCCAGTTAGGTCAAATTTTAGGTCCACGTGGTTTAATGCCTAACCCTAAAACAGGCACGGTTACTCCAAATGTTGCTGAAGCTGTTAAAAATGCAAAAGCAGGTCAGGTACGTTACCGTAATGATAAGAACGGTATTATCCATACAACAATTGGTAAAGTTGACTTTGACGCTGCTTCATTGAAGCAGAACCTAGAAGCATTGATCGTTGCTTTGAAAAAAGCAAAACCAGCTTCATCAAAAGGTCAATATGTAAAAGCTGTAAGCTTATCAACAACTATGGGTCCTGGTCTTAAAATTGACCAAGCTTCTCTAGTTTTTGATAACTAAAAACTGATTTAATGCATGAGTCTTGTTGGACTTATGCATGATTGATTGGGACGTTTTGTTCCCATCAAAGACCGTAGGCGCTGATAAAGCTTAATATCCTACGTAGATGGTGTAGAGAACCCAAGTATATTTTGTACTGGCTCTTCACCGTATAGGTGACTTAGCTTCTAATGAAGTTAAGTTGATTTGAAACAAGTAGGGCTTCCCTACTAGAGTCCAGGAGAAACCTCAATGGCGTTAAATCTTCAAGACAAAAAAGCAATCGTAGCTGAAGTCAATGAAGCTGCCAAAGGTGCTTTGTCTGCAGTTGTAGCTGATTCTCGTGGTGTGACAGTTGATGCTATGAATGACTTACGTAAGCAAGCGCGTGAAGCGGGTGTTTACATGAGAATTGTTCGTAATACATTAGCGCGTCGTGCTATAGAAGGAACAGACTATGAGTGTTTAGCAGAGTCATTTACAGGGCCAACATTGCTTGCATTTTCGAATGAGCACCCTGGGGCAGCAGCTCGTATTTTTACGAACTTTGCAAAAGAACAAGAAGCATTTTCTGTTAAAACAGCGGCTTTTGAAGGCGTAACAACAGATGCTGAGTTCCTAGCTAAATTGCCAACATTTGATGAAGCAATTGCTCAATTAATGATGACAATGAAAGAAGCTTCTGCTGGTAAACTGGTTCGCACATTAGCGGCAGTTAGAGATCAGAAAGAAGCAGCTTAATTGTTGTTGAAAAAAACACAGTTTACATATATATTTTGTCAAGATAAAAGAGAGTTAACATGTCTATTACAAACGAACAAATTTTAGACGCAGTCGCTGAAATGTCAGTTACACAAGTTGTTGAACTGATCAGCGCTATGGAAGAAAAATTCGGTGTTTCAGCAGCAGCTGCAGTCGTTGCAGGTGGTGCAGACGCTGGTGCAGCAGTAGAAGAGCAAACAGAATTTGATGTGATTCTAACTGGAGCTGGTGGCAATAAGATTGCTGTAATTAAAGCAGTACGTAGCGCAACAGGTCTAGGCTTGAAAGAAGCTAAAGGTCTAGTTGAATCTGCTCCTGCTCCATTGAAAGAAGCTATTTCTAAAGAAGAAGCTGAAGCAATGAAAGCAGAATTCGAAGCAGCAGGTGCTACGATTGAAATTAAGTAAGCGCTGCTTAGAAAATTAATTGCCTAGATTTATTTAGGCATGGGCTGATGATTTTTTAATCATCAGCCTTTTTGCGCTGTAAGTTCATATGCTTTATCACCGTTTATATTTTATATATTGTAGTTCCTAGCAGTGATTATTGGTTAGGTGCTTGTCTTAACGGTTTGGGATAAATTGTTTTGCTCATTATGAGTAAACTGGGTTCATCATTGACAAGTAGAGGAAACCTCAATGGATTATTCCTATTCTGAAAAAAAGCGTATACGAAAGCATTTTGGTAAGCGTCCACAAGTGTTGGATATTCCTTACCTACTTTCGATACAAATAGATTCATTTGGTAAATTTATAGAACAAGATGCTGCAGGTGAGCATGGTATAGAAGCTGCTTTTCGTAGTGTTTTTCCAATTAAAAGCTTTGCAGGTTCTTCAGAGTTACAATATGTAAGCTATAAGCTGGGTCAACCTGAATTTGACGTTAAAGAATGTCAAATCCGTGGTGTTACTTACGCTTCACCTTTACGTGTTAAATTACGTCTCGTGATTTATGACAAAGACGCAGCGCCGGGTACAGTCAAAGACGTTAAAGAGCAAGAAGTCTATATGGGTGATATTCCATTGATGACTCAAAATGGTACGTTTGTGATCAATGGCACAGAGCGTGTTATTGTATCTCAGCTCCATCGCTCTCCAGGTGTTTTCTTTGATCACGATCGTGGTAAGACACACTCATCAGGTAAAGTACTTTATAATGCTCGCGTGATTCCTTATCGCGGTTCTTGGTTAGACTTTGAATTCGATGCAAAAGATCTTCTTTATACGCGTATTGATCGTCGTAGAAAGTTACCTGTAACGATTCTACTTAGAGCACTTGATTTCTCGACTCAAGATATCATCGATCTCTTTTTTGAAACTACAGATTTCAAAATTGGTAAGAAAAGCGTTCAAATGGATCTTGTTCCTGAGCGTTTGCGTGGTGAGACAGCAAGTTTTGATATCAAGAACGCTAAAGGCGATGTCATTGTTGAAGCAGGTAAACGTATTACTGCGCGTCACATCAGAACTTTTGAGAAGCAAGAGATCACGACTTTAGAAGTGCCTCTTGAGTACTTAGAAGGTAAGATTGCAGCAAAAGATTACATTGATGAAGAGACAGGTGAAGTGATTGTCAGTGTGAACACTGAGCTGAGCCTTGAAAATATCAAGCAGCTTTCTCAAGCTGGTATCAAAGAGTTTAAAACTTTGTTTATCAATGAGCTCGATCACGGTGCTTATATCTCTGACACATTAAAAGCTGATAGTTCAACGAATCGTCTTGAAGCACTCGTTGAGATTTATCGTATGATGCGTCCAGGCGAGCCACCAACAAAAGATGCTGCTGAAGGCTTATTTGATAATCTATTTTTCAGTGATGAACGTTATGATCTATCTACTGTCGGTCGGATGAAGTTTAACCGCCGTCTTAGTCTGAGCGACGAACAAGGTGAAGGTGTTCTGAGCAAAGATGATATCGTTTCTGTGATTAAGAAAATCATCGATATCCGTAATGGTTTAGATGAAGTTGATGACATCGATCACTTGGGTAACCGTCGTATCCGTAGTGTAGGCGAAATGGCAGAGAACCAATTCAGAGTTGGTCTAGTTCGTGTTGAGCGTGCTGTACGTGAGCGTTTGAACTTAGGTGATTTTGATAACTTAATGCCACAAGATTTAATCAACTCTAAGCCTATTTCAGCTGCAATTAAAGAGTTTTTTGGTTCGAGCCAGCTTTCACAGTTTATGGATCAAAACAACCCACTTTCAGAAATCACCCATAAGCGTCGTGTTTCAGCATTAGGCCCAGGTGGTTTAACGCGTGAAAGAGCCGGCTTTGAGGTGCGAGATGTTCACCCAACTCATTATGGTCGTTTATGTCCTATTGAAACACCTGAAGGTCCAAACATTGGTTTGATTAATTCTTTGGCTTCTTACTCTCGCACAAATGATTATGGTTTTCTTGAGACGCCTTATCGTCGGGTTATCGATGGTAAAATTACGGATCAAGTCGATTATTTGTCAGCAATTGAAGAAGGTACATTTGTGATCGCTCAGGCGAATGCAAATGTTGATGCCGAGAGTAGATTGCTCGACGATTTGATTCCTTGTCGCCACAATGGTGATTCAACTTTCAAACGTGCTGAAGACATTCAGTATATGGACGTTTCACCACAACAGATTATTTCTGTTGCTGCATCTTTGATTCCTTTCTTAGAGCACGATGATGCGAACCGTGCATTGATGGGATCGAACATGCAACGTCAAGCGGTTCCTACATTAAAAGCAGATAAGCCTCTTGTTGGAACAGGTATTGAGCGTACTGTTGCGGTAGACTCAGGCGTAACCGTTGTTGCTAAGCGTGGCGGTACGGTTGATTATGTTGATGCAAGTCGTATCGTGATCAAAGTCAATGAGAGTGAGCTAGTACCAGGTGAAGCAGGTATTGATATCTACAACTTGACTAAGTACACCCGTTCAAACCAAAACACTTGTATTAACCAGCGTCCTTGTTGTGCGCATGGTGATCCGATTGAGCGTGGTGATGTGTTAGCTGATGGTCCATCAACTGATTTGGGCGAGCTTGCACTTGGACAAAATATGCGTATTGCGTTCATGCCTTGGAATGGTTACAACTTTGAGGATTCAATCCTTATTTCTGAGCGTGTTGTTCAAGAAGATCGCTTTACCACGATTCACATACAAGAGTTAACTTGTATCTCGCGTGATACCAAATTAGGCTCAGAAGAAATTACCTCTGATATTCCTAATGTGGGTGAGTCTGCATTATCTAAGCTTGATGAGTCAGGTATTGTTTATATCGGCGCTGAAGTAAAAGGTGGTGATATTCTGGTAGGTAAAGTTACACCAAAAGGTGAAACGCAACTTACTCCGGAAGAAAAACTTCTGCGTGCAATTTTCGGTGAAAAAGCATCCGATGTGAAAGATAGTTCATTACGTGTGCCTAATTCAGTGAATGGTACGGTGATTGATGTACAAGTCTTTACTCGCGATGGTATTGAGAAAGATAAGAGAGCGCTTGAAGTTGAAGAAATGCAGCTTGCAGAAATCAAAAAAGATTTAGGCGAAGAGTTTAAAATCTTTGAAGATGGCATTTTAAATCGTGCGCGTCAGTTGCTTAAAAGTAACGGCTTAAGTGCTGAAAGTGTAGCCCAAATGAACCAAGAGCAGTTATTTGAGCAAAGCTTAAGCGATGAAGCACAGCAAGTTGAACTTGAGCAACTCATGCATCAGTATGAAGAGTTGCGCAAAGACTTTGACAATAAATATGATGAAAAACGTCGTAAGATTACACAGGGTGACGATTTAGCACCTGGTGTTTTAAAAATTGTTAAAGTGTACTTGGCTTCCAAGCGTAGCCTACAGCCAGGCGACAAAATGGCAGGTCGTCACGGTAACAAGGGTGTGATCTCGACTATCGTTCCTGTTGAAGATATGCCTTACGATGAAAAAGGTAATCCTGTTGATATCGTACTGAACCCGCTAGGTGTTCCATCACGTATGAACATCGGTCAGGTTCTTGAAGTGCATCTAGGTGCAGCAGCCAAAGGTATTGGTGACAAAATTAACACTATGCTTGAAGAGCAAAAAGAGATTGCTCAGCTGCGCGATTACCTGAAATCTGTCTATGGCTTAGGTAATTTAGTGAAGCAAAAAGTCGATGTTGATAGCTTTACTGATGATGAAGTCATTCGCCTCGCTAAGCACTTGCGTGCCGGTGTGCCTACAGCAACGCCTGCTTTCGATGGTGCGAAAGAAGATGAAATTAAAGCTATGCTGGATTTGGCAGACTTGCCAACTTCAGGTCAGTTAACCTTATTTGATGGTCGTACTGGACGTGAGTTTGAGCGTTCTGTCACCGTAGGTTACCTGTATATGCTTAAGCTTAATCACCTTGTTGATGATAAAATGCACGCGCGTTCAACAGGCTCATATAGCTTGGTCACGCAGCAGCCATTAGGTGGTAAAGCACAGTTTGGTGGTCAGCGTTTTGGTGAGATGGAAGTCTGGGCATTAGAAGCCTATGGTGCATCTTATACACTGCAAGAAATGCTTACTGTAAAATCTGATGATGT
>DDNL01000068.1 GCA_002341165.1 Shewanellaceae bacterium UBA2521 | reverse complement strand
TGATTACAAGTCAGTTGCTCTACCTACTGAGCTAAGTCGGCGCATCATTTCGTCGCGCATAATAGAAAAATGTAGAGACAAGTGCAAGCTTTAAATGATCAAATTAACAAAAAAAATAACCAAGCGTGCATTTATCAACCAATATGCGTTAAATTTAAGCGATTTATTGTACTCAAGTCATAAAGCAAGCTAACAAAGATTGTGTATTGATTTAGCTTCATGTATGGTTGCCCAAATTTAAATTACCGATTAGTTCAAGGATTACAAAATCATGACAGGCTCATCCCTTTGTGACTTTAAAACATTAAGCACGCAGCAATGGATGCACTTTCAACAAGCATTTCCTTTACCGGAAAAAGAAAAGCTAAAGAAAAAATTAATCGAGGAGCATTCCCAGTTATGCTTGGATGAGATAAGCAATAGACTCATACCTTTTACTAGCCTCATTAACTCACGTATTGAGCAAAGCAAAAACGTACTCAAGCAAAGACCCTTCATACTAGGTGTATGTGGCAGCGTCTCGGCGGGTAAAACAACAACATCGATTTTGATTCAAAAAATTCTCAGGCACTTAAACAGTGGCTCGTCGGTCGATCTCATATCAACAGATAGCTTCATTTATCCTCTTGCTGTTTTAAAACAAAAAGATTTACTCACTAAGAAGGGGTTTCCTGAAAGTTATGATGTGCCACAAATCATTGCATTTTTACAAGCTTTGCATCAAAACCAAAGTGCAATAGAGGTACCTATCTATTCCCATGAAATTTACGATATATTAGCCAATCAGAAGCACACTGTTTGTCAGCCCGACATCATAATTATTGAGGGGCTTAATTTGTTACAGAGGCAACAACATGAAGGGGTTTGTGTCACTGATTTTTTTGATGACATTATCTACATCGATGCACCCACTTCTTGTATTAAACAATGGTATATTAATCGATTCATGCATGCTTATAAAACCACGTTCCAAGACAGCAAAAGCTACTTTCATGCTTTTTCAGCCTTAACTGAAGCCCAAGCATATGATAAAGCTCATAGTTTCTGGGACGCAATAAATGGCATGAATTTAGAAAATCATATTTTACCAAGCAAGCACCTAGCAGATATCATTCTAATCAAAGATGAAGCGCACCATATTCAGGATGTATTACTGCGATAATAACCGCACACTCACTCGTGCACTGTCATAGGTTTTCAGTTTATCCTCATATTCAAACTGCAATCGCCCTTGGTTATCAATTCCTCGATGATAGCCTACTAATGTCTGACACCCTTCTGTCAACTGAATCTTTTGACCATAAAACAAGTCATATTTATTCCACTGCGCACAAAGAGGAGCCAGCCCATACTTCTCAAAATCTGTCAGAGCAGCCATCATTGCTTTCCACATAGCATAGGCAATATCTGTTTTAGTATGCTGGCCCTGAACTACATCGGTTAAGTCTCTAAACGGCTGATCGATATTACATCTAATATTGGGCATTGAAATATTTAAACCTAACCCAATCACCAGGTGACAAGTACCATCATGTGCTTGTTGTGATTCAACTAAAATACCCGCTAATTTATAACCATCACGATAAATATCATTAGGCCATTTTACTTTAACACCAGAAACACCAAGTTGGTGCAAAGCCTGAGCAGTGGCAATACCGATAACAAGTCCAACTGCAGAATTATATTGAACATCATGCTGACTACGCCAATACATAGACTGATATAAATGTGCTCCGTAAGGAGAAAACCAACGCTTGCCTCGACGACCTCGACCTGATTGCTGATGCTCTGCAATACAAAGTTGACCCGATTCAAGCTCAGCTAATCGCCCAAGAAGAAAATCATTTGTTGAAGGTAAACTATCAAAGTAGTCTAATGGTGTAGCAATTTTACGCGCTAAAGCCTCACTATCAATAAGATATACAGGTGATAGCAAAAAAACCATATCTTCCTTTTCAAACAGGTTTACACCAAAAGATTGCCATACTTTTATATTTTGTTTTATTTCGTGTACAGGCAAAGGTAGTTTTTGTGATAACTTTCGTAACGATATAGCACAGTCATGCTGTTGTAACAAAAGAATAATGTGCTGCAACATCATCAAATCTTTGCTCACAATGGATACCATACGCCTCTCCCTTGATAAAAATGAACTTCAGGCTCTAATGCAACATGAAACATCAAATGAACCCGGTCCTGAATGCGCTTAGCTAGCTTTAATAAATCATCTGAGTGTCCTTGTCCCAAATTTACAAGCACCAGCGCCTGATCGGTATGCACAGCTATATCGCCTTCACGCATAGGCTCGAGCCCACAATGCTCAATCAACCACCCAGCTGCAAGTTTATAACCCGAGTCTCCCAAATCATAAAAAGGTAGTTTAGGATATGTTTTGATTAAATCCTGAAATTGCGCATTAGATACTATGGGATTTTTGAAAAAGCTTCCTGCGTTCCCTAAGACATAAGGATCAGGTAACTTTTTTTGCCTAATATGAATCACTTCCTGCATAACCTCTAAAGCTGTAGCATCATCAGAAAGATTCTGCAGTGCACCATAACTTAAAGTAGGAGACCATATTTTTGGTAAACGTAGCTCAACTCCCGTAATGAATACATCACGCGAGGTGTCGTGCTTATAAATCGAAGAGCGATAACCAAAATCACAATCAGATGCTAAGCGACGTCTACATAGTCCCGTTACAAGATCACACTCATGCACAGCAACACAGAAATCTTTGAATTCAACACCATAAGCTCCAATATTTTGCACAGGAGCAGCGCCTACACTACCTGGAATAAGCGCTAAATTCTCAAGCCCGGGCATGTTTTGCTCTATTGACCACACAACACTTTCAGACCAAGACTCACCACCTGCTAGATAAATGAGATAAGCATCTTCCTCTTCTATCACATCACGGCCTTTCAACTTATTAAGCAAAACATGGCCTTCGTAGTCACCCGTGAAGATAACATTACTGCCCTCACCCAAAACTAAAGGCGCCTCAAGCCCTTGATGGACAAGCACTTTAAGCTGAGAGACATCGGTAATTTCCACGCAGAGTTGAGCTTCATGATGAAACTTAAAAGTATGACAACTTTGTAAAGACACAGGTTTTATGTAGAGATGATCTGCGGTGCTACCCATTAAAAATCCAACCTGAAGACTCTAAGTCTTCTTTGCAACTTAAACGCAACTATACTAAAGTAAAATCAAACTCAGTAGAAGGAAAAACTATGAATAAGTCAATTTATATGCTCATTCTTTGTTGTTTACTCATCGGATGCGGTAATAGTGAAGTACAACCTGTTGATGAAGACGATATTAATCCGCTCGATGATAGCATGTACGATCCAGAGAGCAAGCCAAAGAAAAACTAGGTCAACATCCATAATCTAAACTGACTGCATAAGATCAATGCTAGGGAGCTTGCAACTAAAATTCTTTATAGCTCCACTTTCCTTGTTCTTTTTAAAAGGTTTTGCGCAACATCAGATGCAGCTTGTCCACCATATAGAACGGCATGCACTTGTTCAACTATGGGCATTTCTATACCTAGCTTTTGTGCTAAAGTATGGACTTCTTGCGTATTTTTATAGCCTTCAACAACTTGACCTATCTCAGCAAAAGCTTGCTCTGTAGAAATGCCTTGCCCTAAAGCAAGCCCGTAACGACGATTACGCGATTGATTATCTGTACAGGTTAAAACTAAATCACCTAAACCACTCATTCCCATAAAAGTTTTCGGCAACGCATTTAAAGCAACGCCCAAACGCTGCATCTCCACCAAACCTCTTGTAATAAGCGCAGTACGTGCATTAGCACCAAAACCTAAACCATCAGACATACCCGCAGCAATAGCCATAACATTTTTTACCGCACCGCCAAGTTGCAATCCAATAAAATCATCGTTAATGTATACACGTAGATTGGTATCATTATGCAAAAGCTCCGCAATATCGAGAGCGAGCCGAGTGTCTGTTGAAGCAACTGAAATAGCTGTCGGCAACCCCTGTGCTAACTCTTTCGCAAAAGTTGGACCGGATAAAACAGCTAAAGGCACACTCTGAGGTAAAATATCGCGAACAACATCTTGTAATAATCGACCCGTTTCTGGCTCTAGTCCCTTTGTAGCCCAAATAATTCTTGGATCAGATTGAAGGTAAGGCTCAATTGCTCTGATAGTAGAGCCAAATACATGGGAAGGCACAACGACAAGAATATCTCGGCTAAAACGCGTAGCTAACTCTAAATCTGATGTAACCTGAAGTGTTTCGGGTAACTTTATGCCATCAAGGTAACGGCTATTTTCACGCAAAACTTGCATTTGTTGAACTTGCTGTACATCTCGACCCCAAAGCATAACTTGGTGACCTTGCTGAGCGACAGATATACCGAGGGCAGTACCATAAGAGCCTGCCCCTAAAACAGTAATCAATGATGATTTCATTTTGGCTTAAGCTTGCTCTGCTTCAGCGGCTTGTTTTGCTAACTTTTGCTTTTTAGCTACCAAAAGCGCATCAAAATTGATAGGGCCTAGATTCAACTGTGGAAAACTACCACGCAAAACCAAATTCGATACAGACTCTCTTGCGTAAGGGTATAAGATATTTGGACAGTAAGCGCCTAAGGTACTTTCCATATTTTGATCAGGAATGCCTTCGATTGTAAAAATACCAGCCTGCTGAATCTCGCATAAAAACGCAACTTCTTCTGCCATTTTAGCCGTAACAGTTAAACGTAAAACCACTTCATAAGCGTTGCCAGACAAAACAGTGTGATCACTTGTCACTTCTAATTGTACGTCAGGCGTCCAATCTTGTTGAAAAATATGTGGTGTTTTTGGCGTCTCAAAGGACATATCTTTCATATAAATACGCTGAATATGAAAAACAGGTGGTTTCTCTTCTGTAGAAGGTTGGTTTACTTCACTCATAGTAGCTTCCTTTTTATTTTCATTGAGCATTAAAACATATACTCGACTGATAAGTTAACTCGGCACATTTAATATGCTGAAACGAAGAATGTTATTTAGTGGTTACAGGTAAGTTCTGAGCGTTCCATTCATTCATGCCGCCTTTCAAATTAAATACCTGTTCAAACCCTTGTTTTGTTAATAAATCTGCAGCCTGCTCTGATTGCTGACCCAGATCGCATACAGTGATAACCGGACGCACCTTGTATTTACTCAATTGCGTGGTCTGCTGATTTTTGATATCTGATAAGCTGACCTGTATCGCATTGACAACATGTCCTTTTTTAAATGCATCTTGTGAACGCACATCAAAAACCATGGCATTTTGTTTATTGATCAATTGTACCGCTTCTTGCTGAGAAATCACTGTAAATTTAGATAACATAACACGAACGCTCGCAACAATCAGAGCAATAAAAAGCATCACCCAAACACAGACTAGAATTGGATGAGCTTGAAAAAAATCAATATATTCTTGCATAGAAACATTTCTTACCTTCTACTTGATGGTTAATTGTATTATAAAATGGTTAAAATAGACAGACAACAAAGAGCTTCCCCCCTAAAAACCTCTGATTTTTACTTATTTTTTAAACCAAAGCATGAGTTTTTGCTTTAAAGCAGGTAATATAAATTTATATAACACTCAAAACAATACAATTTGCGCTCAATCAACTATGAATAAAAAACACAATACATTTGTTTTACTGATACTCGATGGCTGGGGTTACCGCGAAGACCACCAGCACAATGCCATTGCACAAGCACATACACCTGTTATGGATCAGCTTTTACAACATCGTCCTCATACCTTGCTCTCCTGCTCTGGTGAAGATGTCGGCTTACCTGAAGGACAAATGGGTAACTCAGAAGTAGGGCATCTTTGTATCGGTGCAGGACGCATTATTTATCAAAGTTTATCACGCATTAATCATGCAATTGACCATGACCTTTTTGCAACGAATCAAGTCTTATTAGATACGATTGAGCAAGTCAAACAACGCAATTCAACACTCCACCTGATGGGGCTTCTATCAGATGGAGGTATACATGCACATGAAGCGCATATCATTGCAGCGATACGTCTAGCCCATCAACATGGCGTCACTCAGATCAGTCTACACGCCTTTTTAGATGGTCGAGATACTCCTCCTCGCAGTGCACATCAGAGTTTACAACGTATTGAAGAGGTGTTTACAGAATTAAACTGTGGTGCTATTAAATCTATTGTCGGAAGATACTATGCGATGGATCGTGATCATAGATGGCAACGCACAGAGCAAGCCTATAAACTTATTGTTGAGCATCAGGGTTTGAGTCACTTTGCTACCGCAAAAGAAGCACTCGATGATGCCTATGCCGCGGATGAAAGCGATGAATTTGTAAAAGCTCGCTCAGTAGGTACGCATGCTCCTCTGGCAGAAGGCGATGCACTGATCTTTATGAACTTCAGAGCGGATAGAGCTAGGCAGCTCAGTTATGCATTGACCGACACAAAATTTAATCACTTTCAGCTTACGCATCCAAAACTCAGCGCATTCGTAACCTTAACTGAATATGCAAATAATATTCAAGCACCTTGCATATTCCCTCCAGAATCTATACCTAAAACACTTGGAGAAGTACTAGCAGATGCTGGTAAACATCAATTGCGCATTTCTGAAACCGAAAAATATGCACATGTTACCTTTTTCTTCAATGGTGGCGTAGAAACACCTTTCCCTGATGAAGATCGAAAACTGATTCCCTCTCCGAAAGTTGCAAGTTATGATCTTCAACCAGAAATGAGCTCAACAGAGCTAACCGAACAACTAATTACAGCCATCGAATCTCAAGATTATGACGTTATTATTTGTAACTACCCTAACGGTGATATGGTCGGACATACAGGAGACTTTGACGCGGCTAAGAAGGCTTGTGAAGCGGTCGATCAATGCGTTGGACGGGTTCTCAATGCACTTGAAGCAACAGATGGGCACGGCATCATTACAGCCGATCATGGTAATGTTGAACAAATGCAAGATACACAATCTCATCAAGCACATACAGCCCACACAAGCGAGCCTGTTCCTTGCATTTATGTAGGCAACGCTGCCAACGTGGTACAAACCAAATCAGGTATCTTATCTGATATTGCACCCACTATACTTTCTCTTATCGGTGTAAAAGTACCTCAAGACATGACAGGGCGCATTCTCTTTGAAAAAAAGTAAAGCTTATCTAAAACCATGTCAGAGCTTCACCCGAGCTCTTGGCATTTTTTTATACTTTAGCTGCTTATTTGGCTTCATATCTGATATAGCATCAGCTCAAAGCGTGACCCGTCAAGAAAAAGCATTAAAAGCAATACAGCACAATATTGATTCACAGCAGCACCAGCTTAGTGCAGCAGAAACACGGCACAAACAGCTACAAGCTCAACTGAAAAAAAACGAGCACAGCATCGCTCGTATAACACAAAAAATACAACAGCTTAAAACACAAAAAACAAGAGTTCAAAAACGAAGAAAGGCATTGTATAAGGAAATCAAACAACTTGAATCGAAAAAAGAGCAACAAAAGAAACAACTTGCTCACTATATGAAGCTTGCCTACATACAAAGTAAAGCTCCCTCTTTTATACATCTATTCGGTGAACAACCACAATCTGCTGACAAAATCGCTGTCTACTATCAATATCTCAATAAAGCCCGAGCACAGCATATTAAATCTCTTGAGCAAACAAAGGCTGTGCTGAATCAAAGTTACGCCAAAATCAAAAAGCAACATGCAACCTTACAAGCCCTACAAGCTCAGTATCAAGATCAAACCCAAGCACTGACCACCAGCTTCAGTGACCGTAAACAAACATTAGATACATTGCATCGTCATATTGCACAACACAAAAGTCAGCTGGAGTTTCTGCAAGTAGAAGAAGCACAAATAAAACAGATACTTAAAGAGAGTAAACAGCATATCTCTGCAGAGAAAATGAGAGGATTAAAACCCTATAAGGGTAAATTACCTTGGCCAACACGAGGCACACTTAAAGCACGCTATGGCCAACGACGCAGTGGTCTGATACGCTGGAAAGGTATCATGCTTCAAGCTCCAGAGGGACGAAAAATTAAAAGCATTGCCGCCGGACAAGTTATTTTTGCTGACTGGATAAAAGGGTTAG
The DNA here is from genome assembly GCA_002341165.1 of Shewanellaceae bacterium UBA2521. Lineage (GTDB taxonomy): Bacteria > Pseudomonadota > Gammaproteobacteria > Enterobacterales > Shewanellaceae > UBA2521. The sequence continues at coordinate 9,143 of DDNL01000068.1, read as the reverse complement.
GCATGCTTACTATCGTTGATCATGGCGAAGGCTTCATGAGTCTCTATGGCCATGCTCAAACCCTGTTAAAACAAGTCGGAGAGTACGTCAGCGCCAAAGATACTTTAGCACTGGTAGGCCGTTCTGGAGGCTTAGAAAAGCCTCATCTCTACTTTGAAATCCGCCACAAAGGGCAAGCTATTAATCCTCATCGTTACCTTAAGCGTACGCGCTAAAGTCACATACTTGAATAATTGGGACCACTTCCTCCTTCAGGTGGTATCCAAGTAATATTTTGACAAGGATCCTTGATGTCACAGGTTTTACAATGAATACAGTTTTGCGCATTAATCTGTAATGCAAAACGTCCTTCTTGCTCAATAACTTCATAGACAGCTGCGGGGCAATATCTTTGTGCAGGCTCATCATACTCCTTCAAATTTACATCTATAGGAATGTTTGGATCACCGAGCTTAAGATGACAAGGCTGATTTTCCTCGTGTTCAATATTACTGAAAAACACAGAGGAGCTTCGATCAAAAGTGAGAACACCATCAGGCTTAGAGTAGACTAAAGGCGTACAAGATGCGCTTGGACTGAGATGAGCATGATCAGGCTCATCATCGATGATATGAAGAGGAAGCCGGCCTTTAAACCAAGACTGATCTATATAATTAAAAGCGCCTCCTAGAAATAAACCATATTGATGCACAGCAGCAGTAAAATTTCGAGCGCGATAAAGCTCATCATACAGCCAACTTTTTTCAAAATGCTTGGCATAGTCGAGCACAGGCTTATCTTCGTTACTTTTTCTCGCCTCAAGAATAGTTTCTGCAGCTAACATACCACTTTTCATTGCTGTATGTGTACCTTTGATTTTTGCACTGTTCAAAGTACCTGCATCACAGCCTAAAAGTATCCCACCTGGAAAAGCCATTTTAGGCAAAGCATGTAAGCCTCCTTTCGTTAAGGCTCTCGCTCCATAACTCACACGCTCCGCATCTTGTAGCACTTGAGCTACAAGAGGATGTGTTTTAAGCTTTTGAAACTCATTAAACGGGCTCAAATGAGGGTTTTTATAATTTAAATCAACAACTAACCCTACGGTCACTAAGTGGTCAGCACCAAAATATAAAAAGCCACCACCTTGTGCATGAGGTTGCAAAGGATAACCTAAAGTATGCACAACACGCCCAAGAGGATAATCCTCGGCTTGTACGCGCCAAATCTCTTTAAACCCCAGTGCATAGTGCTGACTCGCAACATGCTGATCCAGCTCAAAGATGCGCATCACTTCTTTACCTAAATGACCACGACACCCCTCACCGAGCAAAGTATAAGAGGCCTTTAGAACCATGCCCGGCATGAAATTATCTTTATGATCTCCATTGGCTGCAACGCCTAAATCACCGGTTATAACACCTTTGACTTGATTGTGCTCAATATACAAAGACTGCGCGGTAAATCCTGTAAACACCTGTACTCCCAGAAGCTCTGCTTGCTCTGCTAACCAAGAACAAAGCTGACCTAAGCTGATTAAGTAGCACCCTTCATTATGTAAACTTTGAGGGACTAAAAGGTGCGGAAGTTTGATGTGTCTACTCGACCCATTACACCAGTAAAATTCATCTTTTGTAACTTTTGTTGTGACAGGAGCACCACGTTCAGACCAATCGGGAAAGAGCTCATCCAAGGCGCGTGTTTCAAACACAGCACCAGATAAGATATGCGCTCCCACTTGAGATGCCTTTTCTAAAACACAAACCTCCAGCTCTTGGCATTGTTGTTTTAGATAGCAAGCGGCTGCAAGCCCTGCAGGGCCTGCTCCTACAATTACGACATCAAAATCCATACTTTCTTGTTGCATGCTTTCATCCTTGAAACGAAGCGAGTTGAGGCCTTTTACATCATGTCAAAGTGACCCTCTTTCTCGGCTTTAATGTGCCTTTGTCTACATCAAATAATTTGGCTGTAACTACCTGGTAATAAAATCAAAGGTAACTCATTGATAAGACTTTGATGGATAATAGCATCAATAAGTTGCTTCTTAGATGATACACCAAACTTAGCTTTGATCTTTTCTAGATAACTATCTACTGTAGTGACCTTGATATTAAGTAAATGAGCAATATCTTGCCTTGCACGACCGTATACCAAAAAGTAAACCACCAACTTCTCCTGTCGAGATAATTTAGCTGGATGCGAGTCCAAAGTGTGCTTCGCCAACAATTGAGCAGCACCAGACACTTTCTTCTGATTGGCTAACATTACACATAAGCGAGTAAAATTATTTTGTGTAATTTCCTCCCCAGAAAAGATAGTCCCTACGACCTTATTATTATCAATCCAAGGAGTTTTGGTAAATATATGCGCCCGCGTTACACCATCACTATAACGGTGTATATCAAACACTTTTACAGTACGACATTTCTCTATAACATACTGATCTTGCTTTAAGAACTCAGGAGCTTTCGCAACCGTCTTAGATTCAAAATCAAAATCGGTTAATCCTATACAATCTGTAGTATTTCTCACCCCCATAACTTCAGCATAAGATGCATTCACATAGACAAATGTTGAGTTTAAATCTTTGCAACCCCAACATTCACTACGCATATCAAAAAAACTTTTGAGTTGCGAGCTTAATTCCGTTTTACCCATCACTTTACTCCTACTGCTGTATCATTGTGACTTCTACTATATAAAACAATGTGTTGCCAACAAAGATAACACCTTAAAATTCAAAAGCAAAGAGTATGATACATATATAAGAAAGAAAATAGTATGATCATCAGATCATAAAAAGTCTGCATATCTCATCTTAAACATATATCCCACCAGGTCTTCTCACGACATGACGTCGGAATTTATCCATACAAATTGAAAATCTTTTTAAAGTCAAGAAATTAACAAAAGGAAAAACATGACCACAATAATACGCAAAGGAGAGTAATTAAAGCACATGCCGATACCCTTATTAAGGGTAAAAATAAAAGGAATCGAATTTGGAACAAGAGCCTGACTATGTTGGTCGTTAATACCAATAGTACGGCTATGTATGCAAATATGCATCTAGGCCGAGCTAACGAACATGTCAAGCAATCTATGCAAAAACTAGCTTCTGGTTTAAGGATAAACTCAGCAAAAGATGATGCCGCAGGATTAAATATCGCAACACAGTTAAACGCGCTGGAGCGTGGTTTATCTGTGAGTATACGTAATGGACAAGATGCATTATCCATTGCACAGGTTGCTGAAGGTGCCATGCAAGAACAGACACAAATGCTCTTGCGTATGCGTGATCTTGCCTTACAAGCAGCCAATGGCTCCAATGGTGAAGAACAGCGGCTTGCTTTGGATAAAGAAATGCAACAAATTCAGCAGGAGCTAACCCGAATAGCAGATACTACGACGTTCGGATCACAAAAAATTCTTAATGGCAACTTTCATGAAAAGCCTTTTCAAATCAGTACACAAGCCAATGAAGAGCTTCGCATAGGTCTACCTAGCCTCTCTGCCTCAAGTTTAGGCAGTGCCTACCACACAATACATACAGGTAAAGTAAAGTTTGAATCAAGTGATGAAATCAATGTTATAGATAATATTGATAACAAAAGAACTCTTGAGGTGCAGGTTGATGACAACAGTTATAACATCGCTCTTGAATATGCTGACACGGCAACAGAAATAGAAGATAAAATAAATAGTATCAATGGCTTAAGTGATGTAAAGGTGGAAATGATTGCAGGAACAGGAAGTGTGAGAACCCAAGAGCAAAGCGGTTTAGCTGATATAGAGACCTATGCAGGTTTAATTCTATCGGTACAAGATTTTGCGAATGCCAGAGCAGGAGAAACAGGAGAATTTATAGTCCGGCTTGATACAGAAAGCGAAGGCATCAAAGAAACTACATTTACAGTTGACGACTCAGTTACAGAAGAAAGCTTCAAAGAAAGTCTAGTTGAAGCTTTATCTACGATAGATCCTTTAATAGAGGCTTGGGTTGATCAAAGAGCACAAGGTGTGGGGATTAACTTCTTCAGAACCATAAGTAATATGAATGATAAACTTAGCTTTTCATTCGAAAGGAAATCAGCAAGTGATGCAACAGATACCTTGGCGTTCACACTCACTCGGGACGACGAAATATCAAATAAAATGGTATTTGACAGTCAAAAACAGAGTGTATCTTCTGAAGAAGTTACTGAGTTTAAAAAAGGCAATCCAAGTATCAATAGAGAGCTTTTATCTTCTCAACATGATGTGCGCTTTCAAACTGGATTGAGGCTTGATCAAGGTGCAGCAACCGCAGATGCGGAAGGTTGGGTCATGCAGCTACAGTTCTCCATTGAAGATCAATTTGGCAAACATATCAACACCCAAACAGTTGATATTGTTGTAGACGCTAATAACAAAAATATGTTTAACAACAGAAGTGTCTTTAAAAGTGTTATCGGTCAACAGCTTACAAAGGAAGATTTTTCGGACTGGATAGATCGTGGATATATCCATGATGTTGCATCTAAAGCAGGCAGCCATAATATGGCACTCATTCAGTTTGACACGGATAGAGATTTCCTTGAACTTGGATATCAGTTCAAATTTCAAGCTCAAATGATTGAACAAGGCAACATAGCTACCGCCTTAGATGGTATGGAAATAAACGTTTATGAACAGCAATACCCTTTTAATACCTATGCAGCACAAGATGCTTTTATCTCTGTCGACACAATGCAATGGCCAGCAGGACATACTTTAGGTAGTGACTTATTAAGCTCTGACTTATCTATCACTTCTCTTAAAAATTTTGGTGAACATGTAAACCGCATTCGTGCAACCAGTCCAAATTTTGCATCGAATGCTGTCGATATTATTTACAATTTACACTTAACCGATGGGCAGGGCAATAAACTTCAATCCACATCGTCTACTACAGCTTTCAGCACAGGAGCAAATGCTTGGAGCGGACTTGCTCAGCATTTGTACAATGTGCTTCAAGATCACAAAATGAAGGCTTATATGGCTGATATAGGGTTATCTACAGTTTATGGGCCTCATTTCAGAGGTTTAGACTTTATCTATGAAGCCAAAAAAGAGGATGCACCAACTGAAATCAATCTTATCGTTGAAGCAGCATTACAAACGGCTCCCACTGCCGGTCAGACCGCTGAAATAGGTTTATCAGTTTCAAATCCGAGCTCAACTTCACACACACTCAACTTTACGGATAAAGCAGTAGGAAGTGTTGTGAACCTTAATATACCTATTGGGGTTAAAGATACAAGACATATTCCTATAGAATCAGATCGTATAGTCAACGCCCAATTTATTCTTGATTTCTCCGATATGAAAGTGAATGAAGGCATCAGGCAAGTTACTTTCACACAAGAAAAGAGCAACTTAAAAACAGAGCTTAGTGCATCAGATCAGGTCTTTTTTAACGCTGTTTCTGATAGTCATATTCGTGATTTAGACTCGACCCAAAGAGCGATTATTGCCATTGATGCTGGTCTCAATCAAATTACGGCTCTAAGAGCAGAACTTGGTGCTCTACAAAATAGAGTGATGCACACTGTGAGCAATAATACTCATATTCAAATCCATGTTGCAGAAGCCAAAAGTCGTATTCTTGACCTTGACTTTGCTCAAGAAAGTACGAAACTGGCAAAAGAACAAGTGCTACAACAAACCAGCTCAAGTATGCTTATCCAAGCAAATCAGTCTCTTGAGATTGCTCTGCAATTACTGCAACGGTAGCATACTTTTTAATGCTTATCTTCAGATCAATGTAGACCATGCACTATGGCTGTGATACCACTGATGCAACATAAACACAGAACAGGAAGTCGCATTCTATCTATCGATACTTTTTGACAGTAAGCATACGCAAAATGATGACCTAATCCTGCTGCAGGCAATAAGGGCAGAGTTAAAAGAATATGTTTGAGAGATAAGAATCCTGCAATAAACTGTACCAGTAGAGATAATACAGAGCTAAATAAAAAGAATGCTGATAAATTTGCTCTTAATTTATGTGCTTGCTCATGTTGCAATAAAATTGCCATAGGTGGACCTCCTATAGCTGCGCTGGTACCAAAAACTCCGGAAAAAAATCCTGCTATACCCATACGTATAGAAGTAGGTTTGAGTTGAATCGAACAAAGACTTACAGCAACAGCCAACAAAACAAGACAGCCCAAGTACAGCTCTAAGGTTTGAATAGAAAAAAACATCAGCATCATTCCCCCTACAGCAGAGCCAGGAATACGCCCAATTATTGCCGCTTTCAAGGCTCCAACTTGCAAGTCATTCTTACATTTAACCACCTGAGCTAAGCAAATAAAAAGAACAACCAAGCAAAGGGGTGCTGGCACATAATCAGGATTCAGTCTAAACAAAAAAGGAGCTACCACAATAGCAAAACCAAACCCCATGCTCGTCTGTACCCAAGCACCTATAAAAGCGAAAAACATAGCTAAAAGCGTACTCAAGACTATTGAGTCCATCATTTTAACCACTTGTGTTCTAAAGATTCGATTAAACCATGAGAATACGGCATTTCGGCAGTACATTGTAAAGTAATTGCATCCTTTGATAAATTTTTAAACTTTGCAATCACTTGTAATTCTAAATCTTTAATCGACACAGTTTTGCGCTGAATAAGAAAAAGACTATCATATGCAAAATTTAAAACTTCATCTGATTCAGACTTCATCTTACCTGCTTTTTTTATCTCTTGTAGCAAAGAACGCCCTTTGGGTACAAGTGTTTTAGCGGTAGTAAGATGATTTATATGACAGACTTTAAAAGCCTCATGCACCTTAGTATGCTCAGCGCTTTTACATAGATTCTTTATCATCCATTTGAGCAATTGAAATTCATAAGACCAAACGGCTGAAAATCCAGGCCAAAATGCAGCCATAATTGGTCGCACTTCATGATCATAAGCATCAGGAGTGATAACTCGAGTATAGGTGAGTATCTCATTATAAATCAGCAAATAATTTTCAGCTTGGCTATATTGCTCTTTCCGTAGCGCATCAATAGTTAACGACCAGACCAAGAAAGAACAGTGATGACTTAGAAGCCAAAGATTCCAACAAGGATAAGCCTCAAATGAATAGCCTTCCGATAAATCGTCTGATCTATAAACTCCATGTGATGAAAAGCAGTATTGATCCGTCATAAAATCTGTTTGATAGTTAATACTAGGTAAATAAACAATACGATTGTAGCTCATATAAAGTCCTCTTGGATTTATTTAACTTCCCTCGTAAGCAACCAGCTCATATTCATTGCCTTCGGGATCAAAAAAATAGCAACATGTCATATTTTCTTCATCTGTAATGATCTCAGAAATACTCTCGATACAACTTTGTTCTTGAGTTTGCCTCACGCGATCAATAATAGACTCAATCTCGTTTTTAGATTTAACCTCAATGGCTGTATGTTGAAATTGTGAACGCACATTTGAAGAAGAGTCTAAATCTGAACGTTCAAAAAGGTGTAATTTCAAATCTTCGTTTTTTAATTCGATTAAACGCTTAATACCTGGTAATCGGGATAACGTAGTTGGAGAAAAATGATCGAGCTCCCAAGACTTCTTACAGTTGAAAACATATTTGTACCAATCTAAGTTTTTATCTAGTTGAGTCAGCTGCACACCAATATGATCAAGTCGCATAATGTATTTCCTTAAAGGTTAAGCTTCCGAAGTAAATATAGGTAATAAAAACAGAAAAAAAAGGGTGAATTACAACCTCAATCAATGCCTCATAGCAATGTTAAGAGCTCGACTCAAAAAAGATCTTCACATCTATTTATGCTCTAAGCCTCTCAATATCTTTCTTTGTTTCTTTTGTAAAGCGTTTCAATATAATAAGCTGAAATAGACATACAATAATAGTTAAATAGTAACCAAGAAAAAAATCGCTCACACTTTGAAGGATTAAATAAATAAGCCAAGCACAACGCCTGATGCTGTGGCAACTCTGATCAATTATAGAAGTTATTTTATTCTTTTTTAATGTAGGCATAAATAAATCCATTCTTTTCAGCAAATAATTTAAAACTATTTTATGCTATGGAATATATCAATTTAAGTTACTGATATTTGTAGTTTTTAGACTACGTATTTTAAAGATTTAGGATGCTTGATGTGTTGAGTTGATGAGTTTGATAAAAATCAGTAATCTTAAACTAACATGAATCCCCATAAAGAAGTTTCTATAAAAAATTTAAGTAAGGAAAAAGCAACTCTTATACCGACCAATACAAAACATATTATTTTTCATATTTTAGCAAACTATATTTTATCGGAAGCAAGATAGAGTGTGGTTCATAGATAGGTATCAAAAAATCTAAATTAATTTCTTATCAGATGCCCTATTTATTAATGTGATATAAGTACTTATATATCTGATTTGAATATTAACTCATAATAAAAAAGGCCTCCACAATAGGGAAGGCCTTAAAAAGTAATGAAATACTAGCTTACTTACAATAGACGTATGCATCTCTAGGTGTGTATATTCCGAGGGAAGCCATACCTAAGAAACCATCGAGAAAAGTTTGTTTTGATTCAACTTTAGCAACATGCTCTGCTCCATTACAAATCTCAGCAGCATTTATTTTTTGTTTTTGTCCGATGCCACTAACAAAGAAAGCCTGCATTTGCTCTTCTTTCATTTCTCCAGACTCTGAGCCCATGTTAAAACTTTGTGTTGCACAACCTGTCACTATAGAACAACTTAATACTAAAAACGCTAATTTTTTCATTTTTGAACCTTATTTTTTATCTTTGATTTCTGAATCTTAATATACCATGTAATTGAAAAAAAAATCAATATTTAACTTAAATTTGCCCAAAGTAATAAAACTATTAAGACAACATAGTATAGAATTAAATTTATATTATTATTTAATTTGCAAAAGATATTTTATTTTTAAAATACCTTTTATTATAAATCAGAGAAAATTATTAAATTGCTTTACTGATTACAATACAGATGGCATTAAATAGAACTGAGGACAAGAGAATGAAGTAGAACTTCATAAAGTCATTTTGATATCAATCATTTTATGTAAAGCGATATCGATAGTTTAACCGATATTTAGATACATTGATCTTTATTCAGATACAAAAAAACCACGCAATCGGCGTG
>DDNL01000063.1 GCA_002341165.1 Shewanellaceae bacterium UBA2521 | reverse complement strand
GGCTGACCTCCTTGACCTCCTCCTTGACCTCCTCCTTGACCTCCTCCTTGATCTCCTTGATCATCTTGATCATTTGGATCTATAAAAATTGGAGTCAGATCTGTAGGAGGCCTGCCTCTCGAGAGAGTAGGCAAATCCGTTGCAAGTCCTATATCCTCTTCACCACTAAAACAACCTGTTAAGCTGGTACTCAAAAGCAATCCTAGAGAGTAATAAAAATATCTATTCATCTTGTATCCTTACTTATATTTTTGACACATTTCTCTGTTTAGTCTCTGTCTTACTACATAGATCAAATTCTTAAAAGCTCTATCTTAGAAGCTCTATATGAGGTGCCTCTGCGCAGCTTCGTTTACTACTCAAGAATAATCTTTTATGTTATATTAGGATCAATTTTGAAACAATTCACACTTTAATATCATCAATGTACAATCATTTCACTTTTAAATCAGGTCATTCCAGTTGATACCAACACACAACCCAGAACTTTTGCATGAGTTAGCATTACGTATCAAATCATGGGGTAAAGCACTTGGATTCTCTCAAGTAGGTATTTGCGACGTGAACCTCAGCGAACATCAAGCAGCGTTACAATCTTGGTTAGATAAAGGTTATCATGGTCAGATGCATTTTATGGAACGCCATGGTTCGATGCGCACCCAACCAGATACTCTGCTACCTGGTACCATTCGAATCATTAGCGTCAGTATGAATTATCTACCACCCGAAGCCCGTTTTGCTCAAACTTTATCCAACCCAAGTTTAGCCAATATTTCTCGTTATGCCACGGGGCGGGATTATCATAAGCTGATGCGCCAACGACTTAAAAAATTAGCTTTAAAAATAGAACAGGAGCTGCCTGAATTGAACTACAGGCCATTTGTTGATTCTGCGCCTGTACTCGAGCGCCCTATTGCAGTCAAAGCAGGTCTAGGCTGGGTGGGCAAGCATAGCTTAGTGCTCAATAAAGAATCAGGAAGCTGGTTTTTCCTTGGAGAACTCTTTGTCAACATTCCTTTACCTCTTGATCAAGAACAGCCAGAGCAATGCGGTACGTGCCGCGCTTGCGTAACCAGCTGCCCCACTGATGCGATTGTCAGTGATGCCGTCATTGATGCAAGACGCTGTATCTCTTATTTAACGATTGAGCATGATGACGCCATTCCCCTTGAATTTCGCAAACCTATGGGTAATCGCATCTATGGCTGCGATGACTGCCAACTTGTCTGTCCCTTCAACCGTGATGCACCTTTAACAGCAGAGTCAGATTTCCATCTACGCAAGCAATGGCAAAACCAAGAGCTGATGACACTCTTCTTATGGGATGAAGCAACATTTCTTAAGCAAACAGAAGGTTCTCCGATTCGACGTATTGGTCATCAAAGGTGGCGACGCAATATTTCTGTAGCTTTAGGTAATGCGCCTGCAAGCACGCGCATTGTTCAGGTACTACAAGAAGCTCTACCCGATGCAACAGGCTATCTTGTAGAGCATCTTAAATGGGCTATTGAGCAACAAGAACAAGCGATAGCAAAGGAGCTGCAACACAATAAAGATATCATGTCTCGAGGTACACAAAGGTTAATTCGCATTATAGAAAAAGGCTTACCCAGAGATGCCTAACGGACACGATCAATTTCACCGCATACATGTTCAAGCCCAGAGAGAAAACGCACAGTAGGTCTGTGCAGCAGATCTGGCGAAATAGACAAAATGTGTTGGTGACGCACAGCCTGCAACTGCGGAAATTTATGCCAAGGATAAGCCGCGTAATCAGCTCCAGACTGAGGCTGAATAATCATTTGTGGATTGCGTTCAAGTACCTGAGCAATGCTCACTTGAAAGTAATCCAGCGCTACATCAGCAAAAATATTGCGTGCTCCACACAACTCTAGCATCTGCTGAATCATACTCTCATGTGCAACCGTCATCAGAGGCTGAGACCACATTTCATACAAAACAGAGACAGGTTTAGCTTGCTTGTATCGATGACGTAACGCACGCACACGCTGGTTAAATTTCTGCCCTAGAACGCGCCCCTGCTCTGGGCGCCCAATGGCTATGCCAACTTGCTCTATTTCAGATGAAAGCGCATCCAAATCACGTGATGGCACAGAGACAACTCGTACACCAGCTTTATTTAGAGCAGCAAGCAACTGCGCCCGATTTCCGCCCTCCCAAGCCAACACTAAAGTAGGTCGAAAAGACAAAATACGTTCCGATGAGATAGAACCATGACGGCCCACAACAGGAATAGACAGCGCCTGCTTAGGATAATCACTCCTTTCAACTGTAGCGACCACCTTATCCAAAGCACCCAAGCTGGCAACCCATTCCACCAGATGAGGTGATAAAGTAACGATACGTAGCTCAGATTGATGAGCTAGAGCATCACTGACTTTAACGCTGAAAAGAAAAAGCAAAGGCCACATCAAATGATGCAGCCTTCGTCGGTATAAGATGTATCTCAAGAAAGTCATCACCTTGAATTTTATGGCTCTTGCCAGACTCGCTCTTGAAAATGAAAACGGCACATAGACTGATACACATCATTACCACCAATACTGACCTGAGCACCTTCTCGAATCGGCTGGTTATGTTCATCAAACCGCACCACCATGGTTGCTTTACGCCCACAGAAACATACAGTTTTGAGCTCTACCAGTTTATCAGCCCAAGCTAAAAGATGTTGGCTACCAGAGAAAAGTTCACCTTGAAAATCAGTGCGTAAACCATAACATAAAACCGGTGTTTTATGGAGGTCAACAATAATGGATAATTGCTTCACTTGTTCTTTAGTCAGAAACTGTGCTTCATCAATCAAGATACAATCAATGTGCTGCTGTGCATTTCGAGCCAGATAGTGATCAACTAAATGCATACGGTCTGTGAACAAATCTGCTTTAGAAGTTAAACCAATACGAGAGGTCACCTCACCTTTTTGATACCGATCATCAATTGCAGCCGTCATCACTAAAGTATGCATTCCTCGCTCTTCATAGTTATAAGCCGATTGCAACATCGATGTTGATTTACCAGCATTCATCGCTGAATAGTAAAAATAAAGTTGTGCCAAGATCAAGTCTCCTACGATAACACTCAGTGATGATTAAAGGGGTTTTAACTGCTTAAAGCTCGAGCCTTGGATCTGCCACTTTAAACCTAATACAATAGCTAACATCATCACTGTACATGCTACAAAGGCAAGAGTAGAAGAACCTGTAAGACCTAATACAAGATAACCAATGATACTGATGAAAGCCACAATCAAGGCATAAGGAAGCTGTGTCATCACATGATCCATATGATGGCAGCTTGCTCCTGTTGAAGATAAAATTGTCGTATCCGATATAGGCGAACAATGATCACCACATACTGCGCCAGCGAGCACTGCAGCCATCATAGGTAAAAGCATAGTTTGTTGCGAGCCCATCGCCATATCTGCCGCAATAGGAAGCATAATAGCAAAGGTTGCAAAACTTGAACCTGTAGCAAATGCAGCCAAACTTGCGAGAATAAATAAGCCTGCAGGCAAAGCAAAAGAAGGGACATAATCTAGAGCAAAATGCGACATAAATAAGCCCGTATGCATCTCTCCTATGACATGTGCCATGATAGATGCAACAATCAAGATAAAGATTGCAGGAAGCATGGATTGAGCACCCGCGATACAAGCTCTTTTAATCTGTCTACATGTCAGACCTTGTAAAAACGAGAAGCCTATTGACGTCAATAAGCCAACCAAACCACCTAAAAGTAAAGCCACGTGCACATCAGCAAGCTCCATGAGCTTGGTCCAAGAGAAACCAAGTTCAAGCGTCTGAATGCGACTATATCCCGTCAGCAGCATGGTCGAAAAGGTCACTACAGCTAATGCTAATATAGGAATAAATAAACTCGTGATCTGGCCACCCTGGACTTCTTTTAACGATGAATCCATACCAGGTGGATGACCTTTTGATTCATCATACAATTGCCCTCTTTTTGCATTCATTTCATGACGACGCATAGGGCCAATATCCAGACCAAACCACACAACACAGAATAAGAAAAGTAACGCAAAAATAGCATAAAAATTCAAAGGTATCATATGTAAAAATACATTGAGATAACTTTGCTGATAGATACCATGCTCTAACAACACGCCACCAATCAAAGCAATGATATAAGCCCCCCAGCTTGAAATGGGTGCTAAAACACATACGGGCGCTGCGGTCGAATCCAATAAGTAAGCAAGTTTTGCTCTTGAGATATAGTATCTATCCGTAATAGGACGAGAAATACTTCCTACAACGAGACTGTTAAAGTAGTCATCGATAAAAACAGTGATGCCCAAGAAAATAGTCGAGAGCTGTGCTTCTTTCTTCGAGCGTATTTTAGTTTTAGCCCAATTAGCAAAAGCGGTCGCTGCGCCACTGAAGCTAATCAGAGACGTCATCATACCCAGGAGAATTAAAAATAAATACAGGTACATACGTTCGTATTGCAGATGTCCATCATCCCAGAACTGAGACACCGTCTTGTCAAAAATGTAATGCGTACTTGAGCCTAAATGAAAGTCAGTCAGCATCAATGTACCCACAAGAATACCGACAGCTAAAGATAAAATAACTTTACGTGTAAAAATAGCGAGCAAAATTGCCACAATAGGTGGCAATACAGATAAAAAAGAATCAGAATAATTAACTAGTTCATTCATATATTATCGGTACAAATGGAAGGCGTTGAACAAAGGAGTAAATGAACTTTGTTGAACCGAGTAGCGCCCCATGAGTATCCGTCCTTACTGTTTCAGTTGAGATTTCGGTATACTATGACAGTGCTGTGCCTGTTCGACACAGCCCCAGCGAATCTATCTTGATGAAATCAAGATTCACTTCGGCACTGACTCCTTTTACTATATATTATCGGAATCACCTACATGTAGCTACTCTTAGTCAGCGCGCCTCTACTTTAGCTTCGCCCTTAGAAAAGTAAGCGAAAACAAAGGATCTATTATACCTGTATCAACTTTAGACTTCAAGTTTACGAGCGCAAATACGCGATCAATTCAGGTAATGCTTCGAATAAATCAGCATGCAAACCATAATCTGCAATTTGAAAGATAGGTGCATCGGGATCTTTGTTCACCGCAACGATAACTTTAGACTCTTTCATTCCTGCAACATGCTGAATCGCACCTGATATACCGATTGCAAAATACAGTTCAGGGGCAACAATCGTTCCTGTTTGTCCTACCTGTAAATCATTGGAAACAAAGCCTGCATCTACAGCGGCTCTTGATGCTCCTATAGCCGCGCCAAGTGTATCTGCCAGCTCTTCGATTAAAGCAAAATGCTTGGCATCACCCAAACCTCGACCTCCCGCAACAACAACTTGAGCTTGACTCAATGCAGGTCTTGCACTGACGGTCGGTCGATCTTGTAACACTTTGGCTGCCACTTGCGTAGCTATGAAAGGAACATGTACCTTCTCAACCAAAGATGCTTCCTGCGATAGGCTGTCAAATACACTTGCGCGTATAGATATCACTTTTTTTTCATCAAGCACTTCAACTTTTTCTATGGCGTTACCAGCATAGATAGGATGTACAAAAACTGTAGGGCTTTCTATCGCAATCACATCAGAGACTTGACCTACATCTAATGCAGCGGCAACGCGAGGCAAAAGATTTTTACCAAAAGAAGTCGATGCAACCATGATATGAGAATAATCTGGAGCTAAAGCCACAAGAGAAGCCACAAGAGACTCAGCGACAAGTGAGGCCAAACTTGGGTCGGTAATGGATATCACTTGAGCAATACCCGCTAGTTTCTGAGCCTGTTCAGAGACTGTATCTTCTTCAGCATGAAACACAACCAAGTCTATATCACATGTGAGAGTCTGCGCTGCACCGATAACTTTCAACGTATCGGCATGAATACACCCTTGATGATGTTCAGCTATCACTAAAGCTTTCATGCTATCACCTTCGCTTCTTGTTTAAGTTTATCAACGAGCTGTGCAACAGAATCGACTATCACGCCAGCCTTGCGTGCCTCAGGTTTGGTGATCTCTAATACCTGTTGATGTGTTCTGAGCGTCACGTTCATCTCTGCTAAAGGCATAATTTTCAAGGGTTTTCGTTTTGCTTGCATAATATTGGGTAATGAGGCATATCTTGGCTCATTTAATCTCAAATCCGTTGTAATGACAGCAGGAAGCTGAACTTCGATATCTTGCAACCCACTATCAACTTCTCGCGTAACGCGCATAATATGCTTATCGAGTTGAATTTCTGATGCAAAGGTTGCCTGTGGCCAATTTAATAGTTGCGCCAACATTTGCCCTGTTTGATTGTTATCACCATCAATGGCTTGTTTGCCCATAATGACAAACAAAGGCTGCTCTTTCACTATGATTTGATGCAATACTTTGGCGATAGATAAAGGTATAAGCGGCTCAGGAGTTTCAACTAAAATGGCTCTATCAGCTCCCAGTGCGAGTCCAGCTCTCAGCTGCTCTTGTGCAACGGATTCACCCACAGTCACGGCGATCACTTCTGAAATTAAGCCTAGCTCTTTCAATCGAATAGCTTCTTCTAAAGCAATTTCACAAAATGGATTAATCGATTTTTTTAGAGACTTAATATCTAATCTTTTTTGAGTAGATTGAACGGGAACTTTAACATACGCATCAACAACGCGCTTAATCGGTACAATAACTTTCATATCTTATCCCTGATATTATAAATTGATTGATACGCATATCATCTCAAGACTTGGATTAATTTACAAGTTGTAAATTATTCTAACATGGTGCTTCTTTATTAAATGTGTATAAATTTTTATTTTTTTAATTTAAAGTTTGATAAAACTAATAGTGACATATATTATAAAAATGTTTGCAGTCATGGATGTTTATTTTTAAAATAAGCATATGTTCTTCGACCTAACTTTAAAATGGAAATTTTTAAATTATGAAAGATATATTATTACATACAAGGAAATTACAAGCGGCGGTAAAAGACTTCTCATTAGAAGAGTTAAACTTGGCTGCACAAAAGCTAGCTGCTATTATAGAAAAAAGAAATACTAAAGCTCAGAAAGATCAAGAAGCTAAAAAAGATAAGTTAAATAAAATAGAAGAGATTAAACAGCAGCTAAAAGAAAGTGGTCTCTCCATCAATGACCTAGACGCAGTCGTTGCGAAACGTCGCAAAAACACACCTAGACCTCCGAAATATTCAATCAAAGATTCAGATGGCGAGCTCATTACTTGGACAGGACAAGGCAGAATGCCGAATGTCTTCAAGTTTCAGTTAGAGAAAGGTAAACAACTCGACGACTTTCTTATTTAAAACCTGTTCAAATCTGTAAGCGCATCTTCATCCACGTTACAAGGTGCGCTACCTCTCAAACAGCTCTTTACTTTCTAAGCTTTCCTATGAAATACCCTCAAGAGAACTTTATATGTCATTAGCCCTACACACAATTCAACCTATTGCACTGTGCCATTCTCCTTACAAACAAAAGTTTTCCATTCCAAGACAAGCTCAATTGGCTCCCAGTGCACAAGCTCAAATCGAATTGCTTAGGCCTTATAACGACCCTGCATATATCGAAGGTATCGAACAGTTTAGTCATCTCTGGCTTACTTTTATCTTTCATGAGAATCTTGCGCAGGGTTACAAACCTAGCGTACGTCCACCTCGACTTGGAGGAGCGCAAAAAATGGGCGTATTTGCAACACGCTCTACGTTTCGCCCTAATGGTTTAGGACAATCAGTAGTCAAATTAGAGTCTGTTGTGCATCATCAAGACGCATGCATGTTGCATGTATCAGGTCTTGATCTGTTAGATAAAACACCTATTGTTGATATTAAGCCTTATTTACCTTATGCCGATAGCTTACCTGAAGCTCAAGCCGGTATCGCACAAGAAGCCCCAAAATGTATTGAAGTGGCATTCACTGAACAAGCCGAATTTGTATTGATACAACTTGAGCCTTTAAAAAATAAAAAAATAAAACAATGGATTACAGAAGTTTTAAGTCAAGATCCAAGGCCTGCACATCGTAAACATAAAATAGATCATAAAATCTATTTTTCATACCTCGACCGATTTAATATTCATTGGCAAGCACAAGAAAAAGTAATTCAAGTTCTCCATATAGAAATAAAATCAAATGAATTATAAAAAAGTCATGCACAATAATATAATCATTGGTAAAATGGTTTTTTTATCTATTTAATTCGCCTCAGGAATCTATAATGCGTACGCGACAATTTTTACTCTCTACTTTGAAAGAAACGCCTTCTGATGCAGAGGTCATAAGTCATCAGTTGATGCTACGCGCTGGACTTATTCGTAAGCTGGCATCAGGTCTTTATACTTGGCTCCCTACAGGCTTAATTGTACTGCGTAAAATCGAGCACATCATCAGAGAAGAAATGAATCGTGCTGGTGCTTTAGAGACACTCATGCCTATGGTACAACCTGCTGATCTATGGCAAGAAACAGGACGCTTTGAAAAATATGGTCCTGAACTTTTGCGCCTACAAGATCGCCACCAAAGGGACTTTGTCTTAGGTCCTACGCATGAAGAAGTCATCACTGAGTTGGTACGCAAAGATATAGCTTCTTACAAACAGTTACCGATTAACTTATATCAAATACAAACCAAATTCCGTGACGAAATTCGTCCTCGGTTCGGTGTGATGCGCGGTCGCGAGTTCATCATGAAAGATGCCTACTCTTTCCATCTCGATACCACGACAATGGAAGAAACATACCAAACCATGTATGCCACTTATTGTCGTATTCTCAAACGTATAGGTCTTGAATTTAGACCTGTTCTAGCAGACAGTGGTTCTATCGGTGGCGATGTCTCGCATGAGTTCCATGTCCTTGCACAAACAGGAGAAGATGTCATCGCTTATGCAGAAGGAGGCGAATTCGCTGCCAATATTGAACGTGCAGAGACCTGTAAACCTACTGAAGCAAGGCCAAATCCAAGTGAAGCATTACGCACTGTTGACACACCTAATCTGAAAACCATAGAGCAACTTGTTGAGGCCTTCGGCATCCCTGCTCATAAGATGGTGAAGACTTTAATCGTACAAGCAAGTGATACCATAGATGCCGAATTTGTCGCTTTATTGGTTCGAGGCGATCATCAACTCAATGACCTGAAAGCAGAAAAACACCCTTGGGTTGCAAGCCCTCTGACTTTCGTCTCCGATGAAGCTATTTATGGCTGTACAGGAGCGCATACAGGCTCTGTAGGGCCTTTGGGCTTAGATATTCCTCTTATCATGGATCATAGTGTCAGCGTGATGCATGACTTTATAGCGGGTGCAAACGTCGATGGTCAACATCATTTTGGTCTGAACTGGGAGCGCGATATGCCGCAACCACAAAGCTATGATTTACGCTTCATCACCGAAGGCGAAGCAAGTCCAGATGGAAAAGGCACCATTGCTTTCACTCGAGGTATTGAAGTTGGGCATATATTCCAGCTTGGCCAACAATACTCTCAAGCTATGAATGCGCAAGTACTAGATGAAAAAGGTAAAGCTCAGACCTTACATATGGGTTGCTACGGCATGGGTGTCAGCCGATTAGTTGCTGCTGCAATAGAACAAAACCATGATCAGTACGGTATTATTTGGCCTGAAGCCATTGCGCCTTTTACCATCGCCATTGTACCGATGAATATGCATAAGTCACCTCGTGTTCAAGAAACAGCTCACGCACTCTATGAACAGCTTCAACAAGCACAAATCGATGTTTTGTTTGACGATCGCAAAGAGCGTCCGGGTGTCATGCTCAATGACATGGAGCTCATTGGCTGCCCACAACTCATCATTATTGGTGAACGTAGCTTGGATAAAGGTGTCGTTGAAGTAAAAAACCGTCGTACAGGTGAAAAAACTGAAGTGGCAACAGATCAGGTTTTATCGCATCTAGGATACTGATTTATAACTTTTTTAAGCTAAAATAAACAGAAAGCAAGCTCAATATACAGCTTGCTTTTTTAAGTTTTTTTGCAAAGACTTAAGGTATGATAACATTCCTTACCTGCTTACTTTATGCCAGAAAAAACGATTGCTTTAGTGCTCAGTGGTGGTGGTGCTAGAGCCGCTTATCAAGTAGGCATGCTCAAAGGTATCGCTTCCCTTTATGAAGACACTAAAAGTATACCTTTTCAAGTGATCTGTGGTACCAGTGCAGGCGCTATTAATGCAACAACGTTAGCTTGCTTAGCATCTAATTTTCATTTAGGCGTCAAAAAACTAGACTGGATCTGGTCTAATATGCATACCTCCAAGATTTATCATAGTCATGCTTGGCCTGTCACCAAACATTTGTTGTCTATGCTTGGACGTAGTTTTCGCAATGAGCAACATATTCAAGGCGCACCAAGCTTACTCAACAACATACCTTTGAGAATCTTGCTCCAGCGCACCATTCCTTTTCACCTGCTTGATAAACAACTCGATAGAGGACATCTCAAGGCGCTCAGTATTGCTTGTTCTTGTTACCAAAATAAACGCTTACTCACTTTTTACCAAGGAAAAAACTGTGAACCTTGGCAGAGAGTAAAACACAGTGGTGAAGCCACACAGATCAATATTGATCACCTTTTAGCAAGTGCGGCCATCCCACTCGTCTTTCCTTCAGTGCAAATAGGAGATTTATTTTTTGGCGATGGCACCATCCACCAGCATGCTCCGCTTAGTGCACCGATTCATCTTGGCGCACAAAAAATACTCGTGATCAATTTAGACGGCGATCAAATTACATCTAGCCAAATGACGCAACACCCTTCCAGTGCAGCCATCACGGCACATTTACTCGATACATTATTTTCAGATATGTTGCATATGGATTTAGAACGTCTTGAGCGCATCAATAACACTTTAGATGCACTTAATCCCAATGCAGAAGAAGATGTTGAATTGCATAAAATTGATATCAAAGTACTGAAACCTAGTCAAGATTTAGCTGTTTTAGCACACCAACATGCAGATGAAATGCCTAAACCTATCCAAATCTTATGTCGTTTACTCGGCTTATCTAAAGACAGTGCACCGAATTTAATATCTTATCTTTTATTTGAACCAGGCTACTGCCAAGATCTCATTCAACTCGGCGAACGCGACGCTTTAGCTCAAAAAGAAAACATCGCGCAGTTTTTAAAGCAAGATTAACCCACATGAATATAGTGTTCAGCCATTTCTAAGAAGTGAGGCTTACCCACCAAAAGTAAAACGTCTCCCGAAGCAAACTTCCAGTCATACGGTGGATCCTCAATTTCGTAGCCTTCTCTTCGCACAGCTTTAATCTCAACTTTCCATTCGTGAAACATCAAATCTTTGATATGTGATCCTACAACAAAAGACTCGTCAATTAAGTACACTGCATGAACATGTTCTGCATCAAACTCTTCCTCATCCGAAGCAAAGAAGTGGTGTAAATCGCGATAATGCACCTGACGCTCCATCGCCAATTGCTGATGGATTCTTTTCGTAGGTACTTGGCATTGATGTAAAATCTGTGAAACCAACATCAAGCTACCTTCTAAAATTTCAGGTACAACTTGATCCGCTCCAGCACGCTCTAGCTCATCTAGTTGTGCGTCATTTTGCGTGCGCACTACAACATGTGATGCAGGAGCCAATCCTTTAATCAAAGACAAAATATCTAGCGTATGACGTGGATCGATAAAAGTCAAAACGACCAATTGAACACGGCGAATTCCCACTTTTTTCAACAATGCGCGGTGACCTGCATAACCAAAAAATACATTTTCTCCTGCTGCTTGAGCTTCTTTTACTCGACGAGGATCCAGATCTAAAGCAACAAAAGGAATCTTCTCCATAGTTAAAAAACGCGCTATAGTTTGACCTACACGTCCGTAACCAAGTAATAAAACCGTTCTTTCATCGAGAAGATTTTCAGGAACATGTTCGATATCGCCTTGACTGGGTCGCCCCGCAAAAAAATTCGCCAGACTGATCGCATGAGGCACCATATAAGCGGCGATCCCCATAGATAAGACAGCGACCGAAATTAAAATTTGACTGACCTCGATAGTAATCAGTTGATAACTGACCGCAACCGATAACACAACAAAACTGAACTCACCCACTTGAGCTAAACACAAACTGGTTGCAAGAGCGTTATGCCATGTTTCTTTAACCAACCTTAATAAAGTAACAATCACAAAGACTTTGAGTAATAAAACACCTATGAGTACAAAGAAAATACTACTCCAATGCTCTACAATCAGCTGCAAATCGAGCAGCATACCAATAGAGATAAAAAATAATCCCATAAATACATCGCGGAAAGGTCGAATGTCTGCTTCAAGTTGTGCTTTATACTGACTTTCACCTAGGAGCATACCAGCCATGAAAGCGCCTAACGCCATAGATAAGCCTAGAAATTGCGTGAGTACACCTGTGAGTAAGGCGACGCATAAAGTTGTGAGCACAAAAAGCTCATGTGTTTTCGCCTGAGCCACTTCATCAAAAATCAAAGGCAAAGCAAAACGCCCCACCAGCATAAAAAGCCCCACACCCATAGTTGCCGAGATCGTCGTACTTAAAACATAAAGTCCAGATAAAGATTCATACTCACCTAAAATAGACAATACAATGAAAAAGGGTACAACAGCTAAGTCTTGGAAGAGCAAAACAGCAATTGAAACTTGACCATGATGTTTTTGCAACCAGCCCTGCTCATCTAGCATTTTTAACACCAGAGCCGTAGAAGATAAGGCAATCGTCACGCCAATCACCAAAGACTCAACTGCATTAAAACCTAAAAAGGCCGTCACGCACCACACAAGTAACCAAGTTAAAGCGACCTGAGCAAAGCCAATACCAAAGACCTTGCGCCGCATAGCCCACATTTTAGTCCAAGAGAACTCAAGACCTAAGCTAAACATAAGTAACACTATACCTAGCTCAGCCACGGTATGCATGTGGTGCTGATTAAACCAATCAAACCCAGCAGGTCCGCTGATTAAACCGGTAAAAACATAGGCTAAAATAACAGGTAATTGTAAACGTCTAAAAACTGCTATCGAGATAATGGCAAGAGCAAGCATAAGCAAGCTATGTAATAAGATTCCTTGTTCCATCAAAGCTATCCATTGGTCAAAGTCGTTATATTTAATTGTTCAGAATTTTTTCTAAATCAACATGGGAGACCGAAACAAATAAACAACCTTGCTTCTTAGCGGCCGAAAGTTTTGCTGTATCTTGTAAACACAACAAGTCACCTTGAGTGAAAGTCTTACGTTTTGTCCGCAACGAACCATTTAAGACTAAATTTAATTCACCCTTGTAAGAGTAGCTGGGTAATTCGCAACCACTTTCCATAAACATAAAATCTACAGTATAGGCCTCATCATACAAAGACACCGAATTACGCCATAATTTACCGCGTGCTTTTTTCCATGTTTGGCAGCGTTCCACCAAAGGAGACAATACTTTCGGTATAGGGAGTTGGTGTTGATCCCATTGCATATAAGACAGCTTAGTCTGCTTCATAATTCCCGTAATAGGAAGAGCTGTAATGGCATTAAATAACGATTCAGCATCATCAAAGGGCAACGTCTGATCAGATTTATCTTCTATATCTAATAGATTGAGAGCCGCATGCTCTGCTTCAATTTCACGCTGCAAAACTTTCGTATCAGGACATAAGCTCATGTGTGCAGAAAGTACCATCATCATCACATCATCAAGCTTACCTAAGCTATACAAGCTCAGTAATTTTCGACTCGGTTGCATATTAGTCATAGCCTTTCATCTCTTTAGAGGTTAATTGCCTAAGTTTGGATAAAGCTAAACGAATACGACTTTTTACTGTACCCAAAGGTAACTGCAAGTGTTCGGCAACAGCTTGTTGTGACATATCGTGTAAATAGATTAATTCAATCACATCACTTTGAGTTTTAGGCAGCTGATGTACCAAACAATGCAAAATATCTTTATCTAAGTCGATATCATCAAAGTCACTCATCGAATACTCATGATTTGTATAATCTTCATACACATCATCAGACGAGATAAGAACAGGCCGGCGAGACTGCTGGCGACCTAGGTCGTAACACACGTTGCGCGCAATGGTATACACCCAAGTGGTTAAAGAGCCTTTATCTTGATCAAACAAAGATGCTTTTTGCCAAATCATAGCTAAAGTTTCTTGTGCGATATCACGAGATTTGTGTGGATCACCTGTATATTTCATCGCAAAATAAAACAACCTTGAGGCAAAATATACAAAAATTACACCAAATGCTTTAGTATCGCGATGATTCGCAACTTGAATAATAGCATGATGTAGTGTTCGCTGTATTTCCTCATCAGCTTGATCACTTGCCACAACTCAACCACCTAATGAAGACAGCGCATACCTTTAAGTTTAGCTTAAATCATCAGGGTCTGAGAGGTTTTTCTCACTGGCTTCTATCATCATGCGTACTAACATGACAGCATTACTCGCATCTTTTTCTTGTAACATTTCCACTTTCAAATCACTTGGCACAGGAAGCAGTTCCAGCCAACGCATCACGAGCCAATTTAAATCCTGTTTGAGGCTCGGATACAACGCGGAAAAATCAGGATATTCCATATACAAACTTCGTAATTTTTGTGTTAAATATTCCGTATGACCTTCATCAAAGTCAGCAGTATCTTGATTCCAATGTGTTAGGAGGTCGCACTCAGCTATATGTAAGCCATCTGATTCTGTCATCACAGACAAAATAGAGACCAATCCTACACCTTCAACCGTTATACCTAAAAATCCATCCTCTAAATTCTCAAAATCGATGATTTTGACTGTCGTGGCCACTTTCAGTAGCTGAGGTTGTTGTCCAACCATAACATGTGAATACATCGCTATAGCAAAAGCAGGATCCAGTGATGAGCGTTCCTTTACAAGACGTATATAACGACTTTCAAATATACGCAGCTTTAACTTACCACCTGGAAAGATATGTGCGTCCACTGGGAAGATAGGTAATCCATGTATTTGTGTATTAGGCATAATTCCCTTCATTTCTACGGCTATCTAAAGATGAATACGCCCTTCTCTAACACTTAGATCTTAAAAATGCTGTAAATACCTCGTTAGCATTAAAATAATGAAAACTTAATTAAAAATAACAATGACACTAAAATAACACCTATATTAAGCTCTTCTTTACGACCTGAAAAAAACTTTAAAAAACTATAGGTAATAAACCCAAGCCCTATACCTGAAGCAATGGAGGTGGTTAGAGGCATCGTGATACAGACCACACCAGCAGGCGCAGCTTCCGTTAAGTCTTCCCAATGAACTTGGCCTAAACTCGATAACATCAGTATAGCCACATAAAATAAGGCACCTGAGGTCGCATAACTTGGAATAATCTGGGCAATAGGTGCAAAAAACAAGCTCAACAAGAAACACAGCGCAACCACAACCGAGGTTAAACCTGTGCGTCCTCCTACACTGACACCTGCTGTACTTTCCATATAACTTGTTGTTGTAGATGTACCTAATATGGCACCAAAGATGGTGGCTGAAGAATCTGCAACCAGTGCTCTATTTAATCTTGGTAATTGACCTTTCTTATCCAGTAACTTTCCTTTTTCAGCGACAGCAACTAGAGTGCCTGTTGTATCGAAAATATCAACAAACAGTAATGAAAAAATGATCGTAAGCATGCCGACTTCCAATGCGCCTGCAATATCCATTTGCATAAACGTTGGAGCCAAAGAAGGCGGTAATCCCATAAAGCCTTGGTATGACGTTTCACCTACCCACAAGGATAAGCATGTGACTACAATTAAACTCCACAATACAGCAGATTTAATATTTCTATACACCAAAACCAAAATAATGAGAAAGCTAAGCATCGCCATAAGTGGAGGCCACTGGGTCAAATCTCCCATCGAAACCAATGTCGCAGGATGTGAAACAATAATCTGCGCATTGTTCAAAGCTAATAACGCTAAAAACAGCCCAATACCCGCTGATATCGACAACTTCAGTGTTTCAGGTATGATCTGTAACAACCATTCCCGTAGCTTAAAAACAGATAGAAAAAAAAAGCAAACCCCCGAGAGAAATACAGCACCTAAACCAACCTGCCAAGTGTATCCCATTTGTAAAACCATGGTATAAGTGAAAAAAGCATTCAGTCCCATACCTGGCGCCAAAGCAATAGGATAGTTGGCAAAAAGCCCCATAATAAGAGTGCCTAATGCAGCAGCTAAGCAAGTTGCAACAAATACAGCTCCATAATCCATCCCCGCGCTGGCCAACAGCTGTGGATTGACAAAAATGATATACACCATAGTTGAAAAGGTCGTTAAGCCTGCAACGACTTCTTTTTGTATGGTCGTTTTATGTGCTTTCAATTGAAAGAATCGTTCAATATTCATGAAATGATACACCTATGATAGGAATAATTGAGATATAAAAAATGATCATTGAAAAATATATAGCAAAAAGGCCGAACTTCTTCGGCCTTTTTATCTTGACATAGGAAGAGTAATTTAGAAGACGTACTTCATACCCAGAGCATAGCCTGTGCCAACTTCTTTGAACTCATCGACAAATTTGGTGCCGTCTATAGTGTTTCCTCCCGAATCTGTCCCTGCAAATTTAGTCTCGTCATTATCGCTCATATCAAGAGCGGCTTCGACATAGAACATCCAGTCATCAGTCCAGTCATAAGATAGACCTACAACAAGAGTCGTTTTACTTAACTCAGTATCTTCATTTCCAAATATGTTTCGCTCTTTGGTGCCTTTGTAAACAGTTGTGTAATATCCAACCATAGGTGTAAAATCATCAACCTTGTACGAAACAGCTAGGTTCATGCTGGTGGCTTCAGGAGCTAATTGCGCAGAATAAGGAGCATAAGAGGTTTTAAAGGCAGTAAATTCTGGAATCGCCATATGATTTTCTGCTGAGGCATAAACAAAGCCCAAGAATAGGCCATCTTTACCATGATCACCATACTGAATAGAAGCTGCCATCGCTGTCGACTTTACGGATTCCTCATCTTTCAGTTTACGGCTATCATCTGCATCGTTAGCAGCAGCGAGTAAAATATCATGTGCATTATAAGCAACACCTACCTCAACTACATCCATGATATTATACTTCAGTGATACACCGTAGCCCATACCATAGTGGATTTCGGTATAAGTAGTCGCACCGTCGTAGTTGAAGGTTCCTTGACCTGTAGCTAAGGTATATTCGTAAGGTTGAACTTGTAAGCCTAGGCTGACAGGACCTATCGCATTGTGATATTGCAATACTTTTTCGGCACGGCCTGTACCTGATGCGCCTCCAGAGTCTAACTCGTAAGTACCTGGTGATGTACCAAATTTCTGCGTAGGATCCGCTACACCGGCAACACCACTGTAAACACCCCAGTTTTTACCTATGATAATTTTACCATATTTATCATGCATCAAACCAACATAAGCAAGGCGTGAACTCAAAGGGTTACTTGAAGTCCGACTGAGCTTGTCATGGTTATGCGATAAAGCTCCTCCCGCATAAGCACCCGAGAGACCAAACTCATACTTAGCTTGGGTCGACCAGCCACTCTTAAGACCTTTGTTAAATGAGAAATTAATACGTGATGAATTGTCTGCGACATCTATTTTATCAGAGCCTGATGTTTGGCTTAACATAAGGTTTGCGTATCCACCTATGTCCAAGCTGTTACTACCCTGTTTGAACACTTCCGCAGCTTGCGTATTCATAGCAGCCATTGCAGTGACAATGCTTGCAGCTAAATATAGTTTTTTCATGTTATCCCCTAAAAATCCTTGATTTGCCAGGTGCGGCAAACATCCTAAAAAATTATCTGATAAATTACTCAATCAGACAGCTTACTCAACAAGCATTCTTGCTTCCTCTAAAACAGGCTACAGCACAAGTAGAACCTGCAATTTTGATCAAGTAACTGCTTTCAAGTTAGCAAAAGTACCAAAAAAAATAAACCTAGATTAAAAAAAAAAATACAATGTATTGTTTCTTTTCATTATTTTTATTTATTGTTTTCATTCGAATCAATAGAGATTTCTTGGTATCATATGCTTATTTTCACTCACAGAAATCCATTATGCTCAAGGCATCCATAAAACAAGATATACGTAGGCATTACCAAAGCATAGCCCAACATCGCCCACATTTTCGTTCACGTAAAGAGCAGAACTACCTCATTGCAGAAATTTCAAAAACACTCGCAGGAACCTACCAAGAGCAACGCAGAATATGTGTTATTGAAGCGGGTACGGGTACCGGAAAATCATTAGCCTATCTCCTTGCAGGCTTACCCTTGGCGCAAGCTCAAGGCAAGACACTGTGTATCAGTACAGCAACCGTTGCCTTACAAGAGCAGCTTATACACCAAGAATTACCAGCGTTCTTGCAGCATACAGATTTAGACTTTAAATTTGGTATTGCTAAAGGAAGGCAGCGCTATATGTGCCGCAAAAAAATAGAGGCCTTATTGCATCCCAATCAAAGTGCTCAATGGCTTTTACCACCTGATACTGCGCAAGTTGAAGCATTAGAGGCACTTTATGAAGCTTATCAAGATCAAACTTGGTCAGGAGATTATGACCATCTACCCTTTCCTGTCGAAGATGGACTTTGGCAACAGATTGCAAGCGATAAACACAGCTGCCAAAAGCATATTGCAGGACATCAAGATTGTCCTTTTCATCAAGCTCGAGATCTCATGCAAAGTTTTGATGTCATCGTAACCAATCATCACCTGCTGCTAGCAGATTTAGAGTTAGGCGGCGGTGTCATTCTCCCTGATCCAGACTCCATGTTTTATGTTATCGATGAAGCGCATCATTTACCTTTGACTTTACGTAGTTTCTCAAGTGCCCACACCTCACTCAAGGCAACAGGGCAATGGTTGAAAAAACTAGATAAACCGATGCAAAACATCAAAAAAATGGTCGGCTCAGCTCTTATAGAGCAACCAATAAAACAATTACTAGAAGGCACTAAACAGTCTCACAAAATGCTTGAAGATGTGGTACAGATTCTCGAAAGCAATCAACTCTGCCAAGGAGCCGAACAGCGCTTTCGAGCATCTAAAGGACAACTACCTGATGCATTAAAGCGTCTTAGTCAAGATTTAGCCAAAGTCGCTGTTTCAATCTTAGACAATATGCATAAATGTCAAACACTACTGAGTGAGCAATTCAAAGACGGATCAATAAAAAAAGCGGATAATGATACGATGCAACTTCAGCTTGGCACCAGTTTACAGCGTCTCGAGAACTTTCATAAGCTCTGGAGCATGATGGGTCGAGATGATACTCCAGGTGAAGCACCTCTAGTACGTTGGTTTGAGGCGTCTCATCAAGAACAAAGTCAAGATTATTATGCCAGTGCATCGCCTATTGAAGTAGGTCATTTGTTAGATCAATATTTATGGAGCAAAGCCGCAGGTGTGATCTTATGTAGCGCTACGTTACGTGCGTTAAATTCATTCCACCACTTCCAGCAACAAACAGGACTTAAAGAGGGTGATGGTACCCAATATATTGCTTTAGCTTCTCCATTTGATTATCAAAAAAATGCGAACCTTCTTCTTCCTAAGATGCGCCATGATCCAAGTGAAGCGGAATTTACTGAGGAATTAATTGAGAAAATTCCAGAGCTATTAAAGCACGAGCAAGCAACTTTGGTACTTTTTTCTTCTTACAAACAAATGCAGCAAACCGTCGCATCCATTAGACATAAAGTCAAAACTCCTATTTTCGTACAAGGCGAAGAGCCGCGGCATACACTCTTAAAGAAACATAAGAAACGCTGTAAAGATCAAAAGCCAAGTATCATTTTCGGTACTAGCAGCTTTTCTGAAGGTTTGGATTTACCAGGAGATTACCTTACAAATCTTATTATTACCAAACTTCCCTTTGCAGTCCCCACATCTCCTGTAGAAGAAGCACATGCTGAATACATCAAGGCTCAAGGCGGTCAGCCTTTTATGCAGCTCACACTGCCTGATGCGTCAAGAAAACTGATTCAAAGTTGTGGCAGGCTCTTACGCAGTGAAGAAGACTATGGTCGTGTCGTGCTTTTAGATAAACGTGTACAAACACGCCGCTATGGTCGAGATTTACTCGACGCACTTCCACCTTTTAGGCGCGTTATCGAATAGAAGATGCAAGGCATCTGTCGATCACTCGAGTGCATTGTAAGAGCGATACAACTCAAGCCGAGCGTATCGGTGCTCAACAAAGTCATAGACATTGGTTGCCAAAGCCAGTTTAAAATAATCTATGGCAGCCAAATGATCTTGGTCAATTTGCGCTTGCTTACCCATGTAAAAGTAGACTTCGCACATACGCTCAGCCATTTCATTACGGTAGGTAAGCTGCATCGACGATTGAATAAAAATCTCGTTTTTACTTATCTTACCTAGCATTAAATCAATGAGCTTGCTGTCCCATTGATGGTCATCTAAATTTTGCCGTAACGTTTGTAATTGCTGGCGAGCTTGCACAGGATCTTGTTGTGATTGAGCAATATATACCCATAAAATGCGATAGCCGTCTTGAGGGTTGAGCTTATAAAAAGATTCCAAGTCACTGAGCGCCATCTCATAACGCCGATTGTAATACGATGCCAGTCCTCGGTTTAAATACACATACTGATAGTCAGGCTGCAACTCTAGAGCTGCATCGAATGCTTCAAAAGCACGTCTATAAGCTTGATCTTGCGTATAATAAATACCTAAAAAATTATAGGCATCTGCTAAGGTAGGTTGAATCTTAAGAGCTTGGTGGAAATCAATGCGCGCAAGGGTTTTAAGCCCCACACTATCATATAAAACACCTCTATCGTAGAGGAGGCGAGCTTTCTGTTGCAGCGTCAAAGAACGGGTATTTAAATACTCGTTTAACTTCGCCAGCGTTAATTCAACTCGATAGTTGATTTCAGCTGGAGTCACCAACAACATGGTTTGGTGCTGCTGTGTACTAGAACAACCCATCAGAGATACGACAATAAACAACCATACCCAATCTCTTACATACTTCATTATAGAGCCTTTCACAAATCTTTTGATTTGCCTTATTACAAAAAGGGAAGCATTTTGCTTCCCTTCTTATAAGTGTAACTCAAAATTGCGAATTAAGCTTCTACAGAGCTCACTTCTTTCATCGATAAGCGAATTCGCCCTTGACGATCGATCTCAAGTACCTTTACTTTGACTTCTTGGCCTACAGCTAAGTGTTCAGATACGTCGTTAACGCGCTCTGCTGTAATTTGTGAAATATGCACCAAACCATCTTTACCAGGAAGAATATTAACAAATGCACCAAACTCAACGATACGGTTCACTTTACCTGTATAAATAGCACCTACTTCAACATCAGCAGTAATGGCTTTAATTTTTTCGATTGCAAGCTTAGATGCAGCGCCGTCACTTGAAGCGATTTTAACTGTACCATCATCTTCAATATCAATAGTTACGCCTGTTTCTTCGGTCAATGCACGAATATTAGCACCACCTTTGCCAATCACATCACGGATTTTATCTGGATTGATCTTAATCGTTGTAATGCGTGGAGCATGCGTTGATAATTCAACACGTGGTGTATCAATTGCTTGATCCATCACTTTCAAAATATGAATACGTGCGCTGTGTGCTTGCTTCAAAGCAATTTTCATGATTTCAGGTGTAATACCTTCGATCTTGATATCCATCTGTAACGCCGTCACACCTTCAGCTGTACCTGCAACTTTAAAGTCCATATCACCTAAATGATCTTCATCACCTAAAATATCTGATA
>DDNL01000025.1:11325-57091 GCA_002341165.1 Shewanellaceae bacterium UBA2521 | reverse complement strand
GCACAGAATCTGATGATGATTTGCTAAGTAGGTTTGAGTCGGAGTAAGTCGAATGAGTGTGTTGTTTATCGTTCTAGCCACTTTGATTGTATTAGGCCTGTTGAGTTATGCTACTTATTTGCTTTATTTACTGCGTCAGCAAAAGCAAAAGCAGTTACAAGATAAAATACAAAGCGAACTTAAGCAAAATAAGATGTCTCAGGAACAGGTAGAAAGTTTGCGGATTATCACAGCTGCTATGTGCGCGCATCAATGTGAAATAGCTGAGGGAACAATACGCATTGCATATCTCTTGCAAAAAGAGCCTCATGAGACTTTAAAGAAAGCAAATTATCCTGCTTTACATGAGCTCTATGAAAAAATTAAACATCAGCCAATTGGCGTTTCACGCAAGGACTATAAGCGCCAAGAAATCATGCGGTTTGATATAGAACGTATGACTTTGGAAGCTTCCTATCAGGATCGTATTTTAACTGAAGCTGAGGCACTCAAATCTCTCTGCGTATCGATTCAATCTAAAGTAGCTTGAGTTCCTTCTTAGCTTGTTTATATGTGCTATGCTCAAGCAGAGTATTGTGAGTGTGGAGTTGAAATCATGGATAAAAAAACAGAGATAGAAGTAGAAGCTGCTGCCTTTCGTAACTTAGTTCAGTTCTTACAGCGTAAAACCGATGTGACCAATGAGGATATGATGAAATCTGCAGGGTTTTGTCGTGATTGCTTAAGTCACTGGTATCAATCTTGTGCTGAAAGCTTAGGTATGGAAGTGAATCAAGAGCAGGCTAACATTAAAATATACGGTATGTCATCACAAGAGTGGTATGACAAACATGTTGCTGCTTTGGCCATAACTGCAAAACAAAATCCTCAGGCGACTGTCAAAGAGGAAAGCAAACAGCTTTCAAGCTAAACGACGCTGTATGCAAAAAGGAATGAAGTAAAGCTATGTATGGTATTCCACATGCGTTCTCGTTAGAGCAGCAGCATGCGTTTATGCAAAAAGTACAGCAGCGCCATTTCTTGAGTTTTGATGGGACTAAAATTCATTACATGAGTTATGAGCAGCCCGATGCAAAAGCACAGCTGCTTGTTCTCCCTGGACGCACGGAAACCTATCTTGTATACAGTGAAGTTATATATGATTTTGCTTTACAAGGATACAATGTGTATGCGCTCGATCATCGAGGGCAGGGGCTATCTCAACGTATCTTAGAAGATCCACAAGTAGGTCATATCAATCTTTTCGCACAATACCACCAAGATCTTTTTTATTTTGTTGATCATGTTTTGCCCCAAACCCATCTACCTTATTGCGTATTGGCGCACTCTATGGGAGGAGCTATTGCACTGTATGCAGCTCTAGAAAAGCCAACTCAGTTTCAAGCTATTGCTTTAGTTGCACCTATGTTAGGCATCAAGCTTCCTCTGCCTAAAATAGTTGTGAGCTCTTTCCTTTATCTATCGAGCTTACTCGTAGGAGCACAGCACTACATTCCTTTTGGTCGCTCTTACCAGTCCGTCGCTTTTAATGACAATAAAATAAGCACAGATGCAATACGCTATCAGCGTTATCAGCAGATTCTTGCACAGCATGAGCATGCTCAGATTGGAGCTCCAAGTTATCAGTGGGTGCGTGAGGCTCTACGTGCTTGTGAGCAGCTCTATAGAAAGCGTCTCTTATTGAAAACGCCTTGCCTTATCTTCCAAGCTGGTCAGGAACAAATTGTTTTGAATCGAGCTCAAGAAGAGTTTGCTTCTCAGCATGACTATGTTCACTTGTCTTATATTGAGCAGGCTGGGCATCAGATTTTAATAGAGCAAGATTTGTTACGTAATCAAGTTATCGAACAAACACTTAGATTTTTTGAACAACATATATGATTTTTGCTGCATAATATCTTTTTTTGCAAAAAGAAATGGATGATGTTGATATGCGTGTTACGTACATATTTTTCAGGTTGGCTCTTAGAGCAGACCTTAGTTATGGTTGGATCTGTTTTTAGGTTTAACCGTTTTGAGAAATGATTATTTGATTGTATTCATGACTACTTCAACGCATTTTTATTCCGTAAAAATTAAGTTCACAATGAATATACAGTTATTCCATTTGATGTCAATTGACGACAAGGGAAGGAAAGAGGGGATTTGTTTAGAAAGATTGCTGTAATGCGGTTTTTTCTGTGAAAATGTGGCAGGAGTGGAGGGATTCGAACCAAAACATAGGGAAAGCCAGACTACGTTAGACCACGCTAGACCACTGTTTAAAGATTAACCATAGTCTAACGTCGTCTCCTTTAGTCTATAGATGGGCACATTTTGGGCACACGGTTTACAAGATGAAACTATATGGCAATCATAAAAAGAATCATTTGAGTATCTGCTTTAATTCATATAGCCAATCTTAACTCGTTCAAATAAATCTGTTGCAAATTTTTGTTAAATCATAGTTACACGGATTTCAGATATAATTATCTTGCAAGTTCATAAAACGTAGTGCAGACACTTTTGTTGTAGCTAAGCATTTAAAATTTTTCGACAATAAATGTTTTTTTATAAGCCATAATAATCAAGTATATTTTTATATTCTGCACTACTTATAGCATTGCCCCACGGATTATTACCATTTTCAATTTCTAAGATGGGATCGATCCTAGGCAGTTCAACACCTAGCTGTTTGCAATTATTAAGACTTTCCAGATAATGGTGTTCTGGTGCATTTGTATTCGCACCATACATATCAGCTATACCAATTTCTGTGCAATTATTGATAAGCTCAACAAATATGGGTTGTTCTTCATTTTTTATTTTCACCATTACTCTATCAGGCAATTCCTCACCTCTTCCTGGTATATCAACATCACATATTTCTTGATCCCAAATGGTTAAATCAGTCGCTTTTAATATGCTGAGTAAATACAAAATCAAGTTGTTCAACTCTGGATCAATTATCGACTTTTGCCTACAGCATTCTAATAAGCATATGGCTGAATATGCTTGCATTTTACGATTATTCATTAATCTTTTAATCATTTTTAAGCTCCACTTTAAGCTCATCTAAAACATCAGAGCAAGTTTCACATGGAGGTTTATGTGTTCCATGTTTGGCACTTGTTTTACCTCGAACATTGCTTACAGTGATTGTTGCATTTTCAAGGCTTCTACCTTTATTAACAGCTCTTGATAATGCATTAATCTCAGCACACTGACCTCCATATGCATTACACCTAGCATTATCTAATGCATTTGAAATAATTTCACTCTGATTTGTATTCCCAGAGTTTCTTCCAATAGTAATCTTACCATCTTGATGCTTAATAACTGCGACTGTATTTAATCCCTTTCTTTTAGAGCTTGATAAATGATGGGCTTTATCAGCTAAATTTTGAGAGAGATCTCTTTTGCTATTCTCTTCTAACCCCGGCTTCGTATTATGCGCCAGCACCCCAATGTTCGAAACATAATACGTGTGGGACTGGTGGACTTCAAGGTTATAGACTTTGTGGCGGCCGGGTTTGTTCTCTTTTTTGACGAGAGTCTCAGTACCGGTTTTGGTTTTAACGACATGACCAACTTTAAGCTCGCCTGCATGCATCCATCCACCATGCGTGACTGACCAAAGTAAATGATTAGGTGTTACGCCGAGCGGTTCTGTTTCTTGATGGGTAAAGTAGAGGTTAATAACTTCAGCATTGTCATGAATGAACTTACCCGTCACAGCTTTATAGTTAGGGTCTGTATTCTTTCTTGAATCTGCTTTGGTGGGCACTATGGCTAAAACTTTAGCTTTGCCATTTACACCCATTTCTGGCATCGATAAATGAATGCTTTCGCCGACAACTGCACCTGTCTGCTCTATCCACCATATTGGGCGTAATAGATGAATCTCTACATCTGAATCGGTTCCCTTGGCCACTAATGAGATTTGTTTCCAAGTTTCTGGTGTAATCTCTTCGTCATCAATAGCAAGATAAGTGTTCAGTTGAATGGGTTTTGGTAAAGCTTCTTGTGCTTGCGTAAAGCACGATAAAAAAGCAAAGAAAAAGAGGAGAAAACCTCTCAAAAATTTACAACTAGGTTTCATGATATGTTCTGTATCCATTAAATTGATCCCCGCTCAAATAGGGAAGGTTGATACATTCTACATAAAACTATTTTTTTTAGAATAAAGCGCTAAACGAAACGCTCAAAAAACAAACAGTGTATTTTATTGATAAATGATGGTTCCTAGAATTTAAAAAGCAAAGACTATGATGGTACCTGTACAAAAAAGGGGTTATTTGGCCAAGTGGACGATTATTCCATAAAAGCCACTTTTTATTGACCAGTACGATTTTAGTTAACATCTGATATACATATAAAAAGTGCAAGTGGTGGTGGTCGCTAGGGTGCGACCACTTGCTGCCAAAAAAGACGGAAAATAAACGGTGGTGGCCGCTTTAAAACCTCGAAAAATTTCCCTATTTCGCGGTTTACCATCACGCATAGCTAAAAGTACGCTCAGAAGAACCTATAACGTTTTTATAACAATGAGTTATAAACAAGTAATCCAAATCAAAGCTAAAGCATATCTAAGGCTAACCCTTCACTTAGCTTTATAAAACAAGACTTTCGAACAATTTAACCGCCCTATTTTGCGGCTCGATTTTATGTTTTTTCTATTAAGATAAATTCATTTTTGTTGGTATGATGATGATTTACATAGGGAATATCTACACTCTCCAAAAAATGGATATAGGGATTGTGTAGGTCACAGACAACGGAGAGTAAATCATGTCGAATCTAATTAAACAGGCTTTCGAAGACATTAATCTAGAATATAATGAGCTTATTAAAACAAAAAATTATGTTGGAAATCAGCTCATGGGAGGTGGCTGGTACGTTGATAATACAATCTATTTAAAGTGGACAGCAAGGTTAGATAACCTTATCAACTTAGTATGTAAGCCTGAATCAAATTATTGCAAAAATTTTGACAATGCCTATAAAGGCACTTATTCGACTAATTTTAATATTTCCATTCAACTAAAAGCTGTCTTAGATGCCCTTCAAGCGGATTTTGAAGCAGGTTATCTAACTTCTTTAAAGTACTTAGTACAAGCTGATGTATTTGAAAGTGAGCTAGAACAAGCAGAAGAACTCTTACGTAATGACTATAAATTAGCTGCAGCTGTTGTTGCTGGAGTTGTTTTAGAAACAGCTTTAAGAGATTTATGCCAAGATAACAATATTGATATTGGTAGCCTCAATAAGATGAATCAAGACTTAGCTAAAGCTGAAATATATAACAAACTACAGCAAAAAAGAATTACAGCACTTGCAGATATACGTAACAATGCTGCACATGGCAAACCGGATGAATTTTCATCCGATGATGTGAAAAATATGATTAGAGAAATAGAAAGCTTTCTTACGAGTTATATGAAGTAAAGCTTAAGGGCATCACTGCCCTTTTATAGGTTCAAATCTAGGATGGTTGAAAGTTTGACGTGATAGCTTTTTAAAGCTTCTTGTTTGAGGTTTTCTAGATGGGTATGAATATAGGCTTGGTCGAGTTTGCCTTTGGCATGATTGAGGAGGGATTCACTGACATAGTAGTCTATACCTAGGTCGGCGAGGATAGAACGGAAGCGTTTGCGAATATCGTGCGCTGTCCACTGCCCTTTGCTTAAACGAATGA
This sequence comes from Shewanellaceae bacterium UBA2521, assembly GCA_002341165.1. Lineage (GTDB taxonomy): Bacteria > Pseudomonadota > Gammaproteobacteria > Enterobacterales > Shewanellaceae > UBA2521. The sequence goes on along the minus strand of DDNL01000025.1, from coordinate 51,414 downwards.
TCATGGCGTGTGCTGAGGTATGGCTCAACACGCCACCTTTTCGACTCGAAAATAAATAAGGACTTTTTGCTTGTAATTTATAAATCTTAAAAAGCCTTATCGCTTGTTGGGTTAAAGGTAATATCAATTCTTTGTTGGTTTTGGTATGGCTTGCAGGTATTGTCCACGTTTTATGTTCAAACGATATATCTTGCCAGCGTGTTTGTCTGGTTTCTCCTAACCTTGTACCAAAAAGTGCCAGCATCAAGAAAAGCATCTTTTGTTGTCGCTTCGCAAGCGTTAAGTCTATGGCGTGTAAATCATCTAAGGATAAAGCACAGTCTTTGGTTTTTACTGATTCCGATAGGTAGTGCTTAAAATACTGTTGCGCCATTGGATCCGTTGCAATGACTTTTAACTGCTTAGCTTGTTTCAATGCAGCTTTTAAAGTACCAAAGGCTGCTTTGGTGGTGGCGATGGTATAAAGGCTTCTCATAGAAACCAACGTTTTATCTAGTATCTGTTCGCTCAGCTCTATTACTAAAAGTTTTGAACTTAAATATTGAGTTAACAACTTCACCAAAGACTGCACCGAACTTCTTCTACTTTGGGAATATGCGCCTGATCGCACGACTCTATCCAAATACCAAGACAGAACATCATGAACCGTTGCTTGTGTGTCATGTTGAATCTGTCCTTTCAGGCGATAATGCAATTGAATTTGGCTCATCTGTTTGAGTAAGTCTTTAGGCTTTAAGGTAGGATAGCTGCCAAGCTTGATACTTTTTTGGCTGTTGTTACTGTAGTTCACCCAAAAGTAAGAGCCTTGCGTTCGTTTTTGATTGAAGCGTATATATAAAGGATAACGAGGATCGCGCAGTTGATAGATCACTTCGTCCTTCATATATTTCTTAATCGCAACTTCGGTCAAGGCTGTTTTTAAGGTGGCTTGAAACATCATGACAATTGCGCCAACACATCAAGGCCAATTTGCAGCAATAGCTTGAAAGGATCTTGTGCTTGTTCTGGTAGATAAACGCTTAACTCGTCCCACTTCGCCAATACGACTGAAATCAAAACAAAAGCAGCAATCAACTTTTTGCTTTTCATTTTCTTTGGTATTTTGGCGGTCACTTGTTGGGTCTTGGTTTTTAAACCTGAGACGATCGGTTCAATTAAAGATGTCACTAACGTGGTTGCAATCACATGCCACATAAGAATCTCCTTTTTATTTCGTTAACGTTGCACTGATTTGTGTTTGAGTTTGACCATTCGCAAGACATGATAAAACCACATCGTCCACCGAATAGCGGCCTTGTAACATGGGGTGAAAAGAGGTATCGAGTTCGATAAGGCATTCAGCAAAAGCTGTAGGTTGTAAGGTACAGACCAACTTAAGTCGTTTCTTTTTGCGTTGCAGAGTTTCTAGCTCTGCTTGTGCGATGTCTTGTGCTTCTGCTTGACTGGCCTGATGGCCGGTGATTTTTTTAAAAGGCGCACGACCTACGTATACATGCTCTTGCTTACCTTGCTGGACATCATAATACGTTGCTTGTGCGCCGTTAAAATCTGTATGCCCCATTAAATCTAATGAGCCACTTTTAACTTCTGTGCACTTAAGCTTTAAGGTTTCTACTGTTTTCCCGGTTAAACTTTTGGCCTGACCTTTGGGTGAAAAGAATAAGGTTTTATCTTTCACCTTCACCAAAGCATCAAATCGTTGACCGACACGGATTAAAAAGGCTAAAGCTGCCTCGTCCGTTCAGTGTTAACAGTTGTTTATAGTTAATTCGAAGTGGAAGACTTATGCTGTATAAGTCTTTTTTTCGCCTTCAATAAGTCACCTGATTACGTTGTTCAGCATCAAGTAACCACTGGCTTAATACTGACTCTCTCCAACCTAAAACGGCGTTATTCATGAAGATAGGTTTAGGCATAATGCCTTCTTCTAAGTACCATCTGCGGATCGTTCTGGTTGTCTTATTCATGCGCTTTGCTACCTCTTGTAATGAAACAATGGCTTCTAATGGTTGTGTCGGTTCAGGTGATGGAGCTTGATTTCTTTTATTGTTTTTCTTTGTCATGGTACGCCTCTGTTTACATCAAAATTCAATAAATAGAAGCATACTGAGAAAAAAAACAATTACTAAAATTATTTTTTATATTTGTCTAAGAGTTCGTTTAGAAAGTCTTGTCCTTCAGACTTAACTGAAGACAGGCTTCTATTTGATATCTTAGCAATACGTTTATATATGATTTTTTTAGGCAAGTGCCTATTAGATGGTATTTCTAAGAATTTAGATATTGCCGAAAAAATGACTTTATATGTTGTCAGCTTTTTCTGATACTGTTTTTTCTTTAAATTTATTTCCTTCTGTGCAAGTTTTTCATACTTATCATGATTTATTTTTACGTCATAATACATATCTTTCATATCTTGATATTGGATATCGTACTTCTTAAGTAACATTGAATATTCATCTAGCTTGAGCGATTGGAGCTTAATCATATCTAATAACTTATTCTCACCTGACTTCATCAACTTAAGGTAATTTTCTAATTCTTCGATGTAGCCTGCTGCACTAACAAGAGCTTTTTGTAACTCTTTTTCTTTTTCTGTCATCATTAAATTCCTATTGCGATCACGTTGCTGGTGGCTTGGCTGGCGTTCAGCCGTGCTTCCCATGCCTCAAGGGCTTGCTTCTTCTCTTTGATATAGGAATACCTGTCATAATGTCGGCTTGATACGTCATGCAATGCATGGTTTTGAAGTCGATCTCTAATATCTTTTGAAAGACCTATTTCACCCATCAACGTTTTGCACGTTCTGCGAATATCACGGGGAATAAATTTTTTAAAGCCTGTTCTGCTGCAAAACTTTCTTAAGCAGTGGCCGAAATAGTCGGTTTCAAGGTGCCCACTTTTTGTGGGACGTGGGAAGATATATGCTTCTGAACCTGATAAGGCGTGAAGCCGTTTCAAGATCTGAAGTGCTGAATCTGTGAGTGGTAAAAGGTGAGGTTTCTTTGTTTTAGATATATGTTCGGCTATTTCAAAAGTTTTGCCCTTGAAGTCTACCTCTGACCATTTGGAGGCCACCAGCTCATAAGGACGCTGCCCACCCAAGTGGAAGCACAATTGAATAAGTAAGAAAGTATCTTCTGTGAAGTGCTGTGCTGTCTCCAATGAAAAAAGTCGGTAGACTTCATCAATATTAAGGAAGTTATTTTCTGGTTGTTCAACCTTTTGTTTTGGAACTGGAGTAACAGGGTTACCTTGAAGATGAAATATAGTTTCATGTCCAAAGTTCGCGGGGTCATTATCAAACTTCAAGCCAAAGTTAAAAATTGCCGACAGATTCGAGCGTACACGATTAGAACCAACCGCTGCATCACGTTGAATCATAGTGGCTAAGATCTTTTTGATATGTTGAGGCGTAATAGTGCAAGCTTTGACTTCTTTACCGATAACGGGGTAAACATCGGCTTCAATGGTTTTTAGAATCCTGGCACCAGTGCGCTTGCCTTGTTTCTCAAGGTTGGCAAGGTACGCATTTACAAGTTGTTCTAATGTACCTTGAGCTTCTTCTATTTGCTTTTGTTCAAGTTCTTTTTGTTTTGCGTCGGCTTCTGCTTCAATAACTTCTTTAGGGTTTAGCCCTTGCTTGAGCATGTCACTATATTTTCTCGCAATAGCTCGTGCTTCATCGGCTTTGAATGCAGGGAATTGACCTATTTTAATAAGATGAATTTTATATTGTCCATCTATTTTAAGTTTGTATTTGAATACAAAAGTTAATGCTTGTTGTTTTTTAGATTTACTTTTTTTGGGTAGACGTAAGCAAAAAGATCCTTTACCTGTATAGGCTGAATCATAGAGGTATGTTGCTTTTTCTGGAAGGGGTATTTTTCTGAGGTTGGTATCCTTGAATAACATCTATGTACATCTCATTTTCTAGAATTTTGGGAACCTATTTTTCTTAGGTGCCTTAATAGGTGCTAGAGAGTGTATAAAGATGTATAAGAATGTTCAAGTATGCTAGAGGGTACTATAAGGGAATAAAGCTTGAAAAGGGCGTTATATAGGGCTTTTTACTGTGAAGCTGTGGCAGGAGTGGAGGGATTCGAACCCCCAACCATCGGTTTTGGAGACCGCTGTTCTACCAATTGGAACTACACTCCTTCACAAGAGCTAAGATTATACACAGAACAATTTGAAAGTAAAAATATTTTTTTGGTTTTAGCGTTTTTTTGGTGATTAAATAGGCACTATTATTCTTTTTTATAAGATGAGGAGCGGCTTATTATAACCTATACTTGATTCAAAGTAGTAGATGTTATGGCCTATGTTGTTATGGTAAGTCGTCTTAGAGATGTAGTTGTATTGGGATGTTGGGCGCTGTTTTTATGCACCGTTAAAACTCATGCTTTTGAAAATGAATCACAAGTTAAAGTGAACTCCTACCCCTTTCAGCCTATGTCGTTCAAAGAGAGTAATAAGCTAAAGCAACACAATATTCTCAATTTAACTGAAACTCAATTGCAATTTAGTGAAGATTATTGTCAATTGGTGATGTTAAATTTAGGCTGGCTTTCATGTGGCCAAGTGCAAGTTCTCTCTTCTGGCTCTGTTGATGCTATGCTTCATCCTCCAGCTTATACACAAAAAGATAAGATTGCTTGGGGTACAAAAGAGCAAAAACAGATGATGATTCGAGTTGAAACACAGATGATTGATCGCTTGCAAACTCAAAGTAATGTACTAGGGTTACCTATATTTTTTCAAGGATGGATTGTTGAGCCACAAATGAATCCAACACATCAATATATTTATTATGCAACCCATTCTTTATGGAACGAGCAACAAGTGATTCATTTACAAGCGGAAACTCTAGATAACTCTAAGTATATGATTGTAAGCATTGAAGCGCCTAACCAGAACAATAAACTCACTTCCGAGGCGACTTTAAGGTTGATGACACAAATTATGTCTTATTATCAAGAGAATGTGAAGTAAGCTATAGGGTAGACGAATAGATGATATCTTGGATTTTATTTAAAAGTGAAATCGCATAGTAAATGATATACCTTCATAGTAAAAGGTATTATTCAGAAAGTGTAAATTGCCTAAGTTAGTGAGATCATTGGTTTCAGATTGAGCAGCTTGTACTGTCATTGAATAGAGGCTATATCCCAGTGTGAGGTCACTTTCTCTTGACATTAAGTAACCTATACCTATCGTAGCCCCAGGTCCTGCAGACACAATTTGAGATCGAAAAACTCTTACCGGACTGGTGTTGAATGCAAGAGTAAGGCTGTTTTGCATAATGGTATAGCCAGGTGTGATAAATCCGTATACGCGATATGCACCAAAGTTAAAACGAAAGGTTAATTCAGCCATACCTATCCAGTCAGATTTAAGCACTGCTTTTTTATCTATAGGTAGATTAGCATTGACACCAGAAATTGTAGTTGGGACAATTGAATGCACATCTGCTTCTAAAGGTGAGATACCTCCTTTTACACTAGGTAATATGCTCAGGTACTTGTTGATAAAGAACTGATAATCAAGACCCGCAAACACAAAGTTTTGATAGATATCATTATCATTGAAATAAGATTTCTCCGGAGATAGTTCGGTATTGAGCATCGTACCTGCAAAAGCTAGGCGAGATGCGTTGAAAAAATAACCAAATTCAGCATGAGCTACAAAACAGATATGACTGAGTAAGATCATGACACACATTTTATATTGTATAAGACGTTTCTTTCCTACAGCTGTATTGTGCATATACAGACAGTCCTTGTTTAATGATCTACGTGTCGGCATACATTAGGCATATATAAATAAATGAAGTCTCTCCATTTATTTTAGTGTGTTTTAAGCTATTTTTTAAGATTTTTCAAATAAGATTGATGTGTACCAGAAAATGTAATCACATAGTTGTATTCGCTTTACTGGTTTTAGGTGATGCACGTGTGGCATAGTGACGTATAAAGGATGCTTTTTTTAACTGCTTTTGCAGTATTTATGATGATGCATATAGGGTGAGAAAAATCTATCCTTTATAAAAATAAGTCTGTTTGTGGTACCTAATGTGATGATAAGAAAACATGTTAAAATGACACATTCGCCTTTCTCGTTTTAGACTCTAAACGGCAAGGTTAACATCAGATAAAAAACGATACTCAAAAGAGCAAAAAAGAGTCTGATCCGACCAGTTTTTTGACTTCAATAAGATCTGAAAAATTCTTTATTATTTACCCCAAATTTATCCTGAATTTTCCCTTGATGACAGGTTTGATTTTTAAGAAAAAAATTTTTTTTCACTCAAGCTCTAAACTTTTTGTGTTTTTATGCTTGTTGAAAATAACACTTTAAAATCAACAGCATAAAAAAAATACATGTTTTTTTCATAAAGATTTTAGATCTCAATAGGTTAGTTTCCATGCCAAAAAAAGGAATAATTATTCCTTTTTTAAAATGGTCATTACGTGAGAGTTGTCAAACAAAAAAATAGGAATTATTTTTCTTGAAAAGTGAGAAGATATGGCGCATAAATTAATACACGCCAAGGACAGCTAAGCAGGTTTGAGCTTGTTTCAATAAATGGAATTTAATTGCATTTTGGGCGTGCTTTTTTAATCCAGTCTAATTTAAAAATAAGGAAAATAAAGATGAGATCATTTATGCACTGTGTTTTGATATTTTTTGCTATGTTTAATCCACATTCTAAAGCTTCTGATTGGTATATAAGTCATCATTATGAGCTCATGAATGATGCAGCTTCTTTTTTAAGCCATTACTCTGACGAGTTAATACAAAACTCAGAACAAATATATGTTGTAGAGCATTCAGTCATCATGCAAAATGAATCGACATCACCTTTATTTAATAGAGATAGTTCATATTTTGTGAGTCATTCTGCTGATATAGATAAAAATATCCAATTAATACCTCATATCCAGAAAAATTTAACCACTAGATTCTTTGCCTATGAGATGATAAGTAAAACGCATAGTCAGGTTTTATCTACCGACTCTTCATATACCTAGGTACTTTATCCCCTCGCACTTGAATCATAGATCAGGTGATCTTGATTCAGGTGCACTATAATTAAATCAGACTCACTGATATATAAGATATGATGCATTACTTATTTTTTTGCCAAGTTATATTGTTGATGTTCGTTTTAGGTTGTAATCAGATAGAAGATAAAGTGGTAGACATGACGAATACTCGACCTCTTTACTCTCCAAGTTTACTCAATTTCTCTTGTGATGATACTTTTTCTATTTCAAACCTACCTGAAGGTCTCTTTATTACTGAAGTGGGTGAGCCACGTTATGGTTATCAAGATTGGTTTGAAATTTATAATGCATCAAAACAAGCTATTGATTTACAAGATTACCAGATACGTACCCAACAACGTGCTCGTGATGGTTCTTGGCTGGGTACAACCGCTACATTCGATTTGCCTCATCAAGTGATACAGCCTGATCATTATATGGTTATAGAAAGTGCTTATGATAAAACTTATTATTTGCAGCCCATGCATTGGTCTGATGATTTAGTTTCAAATCAGCGTATGAAAATTAAAGATCCCATAACACAAAATTCGATAGGTTTTGCTGCAGAGCGAGGCTCTATAGAGTTGCTTCATCAAGGTACTGTAGTTGATGCTGTATTTTATGGTGCTCAAGATATCCTTGATACAAAAGACTGGCAAGGTGTTGCTACTCTTTCTTTATCGGTACCTCAGAAATATGGTTCTTTAATACGCGTACCCCCTTATGAGGATCATAATAATGCTTCAGATTGGTATGTCAGTGCATTCATTACAAAAGGGGGTCGCAATGACATCCATCCTGGTGATATGAGTTGTACTGATACAGATCAAGATGGCATTCCTGACTGTGCTGAACAGATGTGTCGTACTTATGCTGGTTTACCTTACTATGCATGGGGCGCACGACCAGGTGTACAGGATATTTTTTTACAAGCGAGTTGGATGCAAGAAAGTTCTGGCTTACTTGAACCACGCTACGCAGCACTAGAGATGATTCGTAATACTTTTGCGCAGTATCAGCCTACAAGTTCAACTCGAGCCATGCGACTGCATATTGATACAGGCCAGTTATTTTCTGCTGTAGATGCAATAGATACAGATAACTTTAATCTTTTTAGTGCAGATAGCTTGATTAGAGTAGGGGACCCTGTACCTTTCAGTCAATATACCAATCTTCAGCCACAAGATGAAGAAAACATGGTGAATGCATTGCATTATCAAGAGCAGTACATGGATGTACGACGGGAATCTGTTTTTAACTATGTGCTTTATGCGCACCAAATTAATCCGAGTAATCCACATGTTACAGGTATCGCTTATGTTGGATATTACCGTACACTTATTATTGCTTTAGGCGGGCATTTAGAGCATGCAAGTTTTTCTCAAGAGGATCATCGGCTTAATTATATTGTGAATATGCAAGCGAGCACGACGTTACATGAGTTAGGCCATATTTTTAATTTATGGCACGGTGGTCAAGACAATGAAAATGGTAAGCCTAACTATATAAGTAGTATGAATTATTTGTACATGTATGGCTTACCAGCATTGATGCAAGCTCCTGATGATCGTTATCGATATCATAGATGTCGTGAAAGTATTCCTATAAGTCAAATGAGTCAATCTGTGCTCGGTGAGCCGCATAATTTTGTTATTGATTATTCTTATGGTAGAGCAGGTCTTTTAGATGAACAGAACCTAGACGAGGATTTAGGCTTAGCTGGCGATTATATGTATCCTTTTGATTTTAATTGTGATGGCGACAGTAACGACACAAGTCTTGCATTCGATTTAAATCCTCGAGATATGTACCAAAGTAGTTTATCACAGGTGTCAGACTTTAATGATTGGCAAGAAATACAAAAACATATCGATTTTCATAAAAAATTAAATTCAACTGATCAAGAGCATATCACTTTAGAGTTTAGCCCTCCTTATTTGCCTTATCTTAAGAAGCCTGTTTGTGATGTTTCTATTTTATTTAAATAGGTCATATTTTTCATATTTAAACCTTTCTTTTTTACAGTTATGATTGCTCCTTTCATGTTTATGTGTTATAAATCTACCTTGATTGCTAAAAAGTAATCATTCTCATTTAGACGAATTTTTATTACTATTTTTTCTGAGACCAACAAAAATGATGCGTAGAGCTTTTAGTTTATGTTTCCTGCTGTGGTGTTCCGCGGTATCTGCAGCTGTTGTGGATTATCAAGCGACAGTAGATGCCTTAAATCATTCTCTTGATCAGACTAGATCTTTATATCAACAAGATCGTATTCAAGATGCAAAATCATCGGTGCAATCGGCTTACTTTGATTTATTTGAATCTCTTGAAGGTCCTGTGAGCATTAATTATTCACAGCAAAAAAGCTATGAATTAGAACGACAATTTTCAGAAATCCGCCGCTTAATTGGAGCCGGAGCAGCTTTTACAGATGTTTCTGAGCGTATTGCAAAGTTACAGTCAGAGCTTCTTGTTTTACCTTCTGTGCTTGAAGAGGGACATCAAATTGTTGCAGAAGGTAATCTGGTTGAAGGCGAGGTTGCCGCACAATGGACGCGTGCTTTTATAACGATTGAAGACAGTTTAGCAACAGCTTTGACCTTGTATCAGGAAAGCGATATACAAGGGGCTGTAGATGCTGTTTATCATGCTCAATTTGAAGGTTTTAAAAATACTGAGCTAGAAATTGCCCTAAGACAACAGCGTTCAGCTGCACAAGCTGCTTTATATAATCAAACATTTACTCAAATTCGTATGTTGATCCATGAGAAGCAAAATATACAATTACTTGCTTATGAAATCAGTATGCTTACTGATGATTTAGCAGAGCAGGTTGTCGGACTTACACCGACTCAGGTTGCACTAGATCCGGTAACAGAATCTGTTGCTTTGGAAGCCGAAGAGTCAGACTGGCAGCAGGTCTCCGATCAGATAGCAAGCGCTATACAGCAAGCTATTGCCGTATATCAGCAAGGTCAGGTCACACAAGCCATTGCTCAAATACAAGATATCTATTTTGATCAATTTGAAGCAAGTGGTTTTGAAAGCAAGATAGGTGCACTTGATATCAATTTAAAACTACAGATAGAAGGTCGTTTCACACGTCTTGTAAGCTTGATGAAGTCTCAGGCTACGTTAGAAGTACTCGATGCACATTTTTCGGGTTTACAAAAAGAATTAGCCCAAGCTGTACAGCGAGCACAACCACAATGGCAAGGATTCTGGATGCTGCTCCTTGCTAGTTTAACGATTATTTTCCGTGAAGGTTTAGAAGCCTTACTCATTGTGACAGCGATTACAGCTTTCTTAATCAAAAGTGGACATAAAAAGCAATTGCCTTTGATACGTCATGCTGTGCTTTGCGCTTTAGGAGCCAGTGTTATAACAGCTTACTTATTTCAGCTCATATTCGAGAATTCAGGTGCAAGTCGTGAATTATTGGAAGGGGTTACGATGCTCATCGCTGCCGGCGTGATGTTCAGTATGAGTTATTGGCTTTTGGCAAAAGTTGAAGCGCAGCGCTGGAAGAATTATATCGAAAACGCTGTCTCAAGCTCATTATCAAAAGGTTCTGCGATGGGACTTTGGTTAGCTGGATTCCTAGCTGTATATCGTGAAGGTGCAGAAACTATCTTGTTTTATTCGGCTTTGACTCAAAATGCTGATGAATCATCTTTGCTTGCAGTGCTCGCAGGCTTTGGCTTGGGTATCATGATCCTAGGGATTATTTACAGCTTAATGCGTTACAGCATGTTAAAGATACCTTTGAAAATGTTTTTCATGGTCACAGGCATTTTTATTTATCTCATGGCATTTATTTTTGCAGGAAAGGGTATGCTTGAGCTTATGGAAGCTCAGGTTTTTGAACCAACGCTTCTTGTACATATGCCTGAGATTAGCTTGCTAGGGATTTATCCCTACTTTGAAACCTTGGTGCCACAAGGCATCTTGTTTGTTGCTGCGTTAGTCGCGTTTAAGGTACTTAGACGTCCGCAAATGGCAGCTGTATCGGCAATATAGATAGATTCTATGTTGCTTTAATTTTTAATGTTTAATTTGAGGTTAGACTGATGTTAAAGTATGTTCTTTCAATCTTCGTATTGATGAATGCTCTATTTTTATCGACTGCTCAAGCGGGTGAAAAGCCAGCTGGGAAAACGATTATTCATAAAGAAAGCGGTATGGAGATTGCTGCTGTTTATTTACAACCAATAGATATGAGTCCAAGAGGCATGGGATTGTCGGCAAAAGCGTCTGATGTCCATTTAGAAGCTGATATTCATGCTATTGCAGGTAATAAAAATGGTTTGGGTGCGGGTGCTTGGGTGCCTTACTTAACCATAAATTACACTTTAACTAATAAAAGTAATGGTCGTACGCAAAAAGGTACCTTTATGCCTATGGTTGCAAGTGACGGACCGCATTATGGTGCGAATGTAAAAATGTTAGGTGTGGGTGAGTATCAGCTTACATTCCATATCGATCCGCCTTCAAAAGCTGGTTTCTATCGTCATAAAGATAAAGAGACGGGTGTAGGTGCTTGGTTCAAACCTTTCAATGCTCAATATCAATTTCGATATACAGGCTTGTAAGAGATTCTCTTACAAAATCTAGTACACATGTACAGCATAAAAGAATACAATAAGGGCTTATTTGCCCTTATTGTTTTTTGTTTATGAACCACTAGGTTGTAGGCTCTAGCTATGCTTTTTTATTTTTCTTCGGTCTTATCTTTATATTTACTACCTACACTGCTTTTAGGGTTAGTGTGGTCAAAAAGCCAGGCTTTTTCTTATCGCGTACAGCTTTTGGCTGGATTGGTTGCTATGTTATGTGGTGTAACGCTTGCGGCTTACTTGCCTTCTCAATATGTTGTTTTATTCAATGTTTATATGCTTTACTTGACTGTCTTTATAGGAGCTTTGGCATATCTACTTCTCTCTGAGTTAAATCGTTTTGTTGTGTTAGCTCTATCTTGTATGTTGATATTGAGTGTGAGTATTTTATGGAATCAAACAGTAACATTACATTTATTTGATTTTTCTCATGGTTTAAATACAGAGCTTTTATTGAACTGTGCTGGAGTTGTGTTAGGTTTTATAACCGTAGGGATGAGTCTACTACTGATTGCTCATACCAGTCGTACTTTAACATCGAAGCAAAAAATAGGGATCGCAACGTTTTCTCTTGTAGGTTTGATCCCGCCTCTGGGTGAAATGATGCTTGCGATGATGAAGCTTCAGTGGCTTGAGATGAATAGTTTTAATGTAACGTTTATTGCGAAAGCAACAGATGTTTGGACTTGGATACCTTATGTTGCCTTGACTGGATGGTTGATGGTTCAAGTTTTTTATCATCGGTATACGTTGAGCTTAAAAGCTGAGTTTCACGAGAAAAGACAGGTTATAGCGAAACGCAAAGCGCAGTCAAAGTGGTTTGATGCGCGTCATATAGGTTTGACTCAATGGGCTTTGCTGGTTTTACTTAGTGCAGACTTAGTGTATTGGGATCAAATTGGATCTCAGCCTGCGCAACGTTCAGAAGCTTTCTCTCTGACCTTAGCTGAAGATGGTATGATACATATCCCTATTGACGAAGCTTTAACAGATGGCACTTTGCATCGATTTTCTTGGACAACTGAAGCGGGTAACGTAATACGCTTTTTTGTGATCAATCGATTTGATGATCGTGTTAAGCTAGGTGTTGCTTTTGATGCATGCTTGCTGTGTAAAGATCAAGGTTATATCCAAGAAGATAGACAGGTTGTTTGTCTAGGTTGTCAAGTGAGAATCTTTAAACCTTCCATAGGTAAGCCAGGTGGTTGTAATCCTATTCCTTTAACCTGGTCGCAAAAAGAGCAAGAGTTATTGATTGATGCGAAAGATCTAAGAGCTGGCAAAAAATATTTTACAGAAGTCAAGGAAATCACTGTTGTTGATCCCGTAAGCCAAGAAACTTTAACGAATCTCAAAGCACACAAATCTTTTGAGTATGCAGGACATATTTATTTCTTTAGTGATGAAATGCATTATAGGCAGTTCGTTGTATCGCCTGAACGCTATATAGGAGGCGCTTAAATAATGCAATGGCGTTTGATCTATCAATCTTGGAAACAAGATAAAGCTAGAAAGCATTTGGCTGTCATGACGGTTTTTCTTGCTGCGGGTCTTATTTCTACATTACTTGCTATATCGATTGGCATTGGCGATAAAATGTCACGAGAAATGAAAAGTTATGGCGCCAATATTCAGATTATACCTATAGGTCAAGCTTTACTACCCGAAGTGTTAACGCAGCACCAGAGTTTAGCCGATCAATCTTTTATTGATAGTGCACAGTTGGTTAAGATTAAAGATATTTTCTGGCGTCACAATATTATGGGTTTTGCGCCTTATTTTAAGGCGACAGCACAAGTTGATCGAGAGCAAGTGACACTTGTCGGTACTTTTTTTGATCAGCATTTACCTTTGGCTGACGAAGAAGAATTTCATACAGGACATCAACATATCTCTGCTTTTTGGCAAGTAGATGGACAATGGCCCAATGATGAAAAGCCAGAAGTTTTAGTGGGCGCAGATTTAGCTGCGCAAAAGCAGTGGCAGATAGGTCAAGAGCTAGACATTGTAGGGCAAATAAATCAAAGAGTGCGTATCACAGGTATTTTGCAAAATGGGCAAGATGAACAACACCTTGTTATGCCGTTGCGTTTCGCTCAAGATATTGCAGGGTATCCCAATCAAGTTCAGTCTATAGAAGTTTCAGCTTTGACCACACCTGAAGATCATTTATCAGAAAAAGCGCGACGTGATTTAGAATCATTGGATATGCAAGAATATGATCGTTGGTTTTGCACGGCTTATGTTTCTTCTATTGCCTATCAACTTGAACAAGCTTTGCAAGGTGTGGTGGTGCAACCTATTTGGCAAATTGCAGCGTCAGAAGGCGCTGTCATTGAAAAAATACAAATGCTTTTGTTTGTTGTGACTTTTGCAGCTTTCCTTTCAGCGTCCATGGGGATTGCTGCATTGATGCGCAACACTATTTTAGATCGTTACAAAGAAATAGGTCTTATGAAATCTCTAGGAGCGCACTCTTGGAAAATCAGTTTTTTATTTTATGCGGATTCGATTCTAAGTAGTTTACTTGGTGGCCTGCTAGGCTGTGTTGCAGGCTTCTTTTTATCCCAATGGATGGTTTGGTATTTATTTGGCTCAGAGTTAACCTTTGCTTGGATAGTCGTTCCTTGTGTTTTGGTGCTTTCAATGATGATTGCGATATGTGGTACTTGGTTTTCAGTACGACGTATTACGCATTTAAACCCTGTTGAGATTTTATATGGTCAGAAGTAAACATTACGCAATGCAGTGGCTTTTATTAAAGCGTTTTTTGAGTCAACGTGTGACGCAAACTGTGATGGTACTCTTGGCTTTGGGATTGGGCTCGGCTTTAATTACTTCGATGTCTGCGGTTTATTTTGATGTCGAAAGTAAAATGAGCCAAGAAGTGCGTACTTTTGGTGCCAATTTTTTTGTGGGTTCAGGGGCGCAGCAAAGTTTAGATCAGCACACATATGATCAGATCATAGAAGATATCCCTGCTGCTTTGCATGTTGCAAGCAGTCCCTATTTATATCATGTGTTGCCGACCAGTTTAGGTGAGATGGTCGTTTTGGGTGTGCGTTTTTCTGGATTACAAAATCTTGTTCCTTATTGGCAAGTTGAAGGTCGTTGGATCAGTGTGGATTTTGATGATCGCCATGCCATGATAGGTCGCAGCCTTGCACAAAAGCATGACTTACATGTGGGCGATACTTTAGTGCTTACAGGTGTAGATCGAGAGCATCAACTTAAAATTCGTGGCATTATTGAATCAGGTGATGAAATTGAACATAATCTTGTAATCAACTTAGATTTAGCCCGAGTTTTGTTTGGCACACCGACACAACTACATTATGGTTTACTGAGTATTCAAAACAGTACGCATCAAGTACAAGACTTAACAGAGCAAGAGCAAGCTATATATCCTGATCTAGATATTCATCCGATTTTGCAAATTTCACATTCTGAAGGCGCTTTACTTCATAAGTTAAAAGGTTTGATGGGGCTGGTGGCTGTTTTTATTTTACTGTTATCTACGCTCTGTGTGAATACAACACTTACAGCAATGATTACCGAGCGGCGTAAAGAGTTTGCTTTGCAAAAAGCTTTGGGCGCTGGCGCAAAAGATCTTATGCAACAACTTATCTTAGAAACTTCTGTGTTAGGTTTCATGGCAAGCTTGATTGGCTTAAGTTTAGGTTATGTGATGGCTCAAGTTTTAGGTCAAGCTGTCTTTCATGCTCATATTGATTTTTGCTTACAAGTGTTGCCGATCACGATAGGTGTATCTTATTTTGCTGCTTTTGTCGCTGTGCTCATTCCTATGCGCCGTTCTATACGAGTTGAAGCTGCGCATGTTTTAAAAGGAGAATAACTATGTCTACGATAGCTATAGAAACCCGAAATTTGAGTAAACGCTTTGATCAAGTTACAGCACTAGATTGTATTAACTTGCAGATTAAGCAAGGTGAGTTTGTTGCCATTATGGGTGCTTCGGGTTCAGGTAAAACGACATTAGTGAATATTCTAACTTGTCTTGATAGTGCAACCGATGGACAGGTTTTATTTCACGGTGTAGATATCTCCGAGTTGAATGAAGATGAGCGGCGTGCTTTTCGCGCTGATCAGATTGGATTGGTTTTTCAGCAGTTTCATCTTATTCCTTATTTAACGGTTTTAGAAAATGTGATGCTTGCACAACATTATCATAGTGTTGTGGATCAAGCTGCGGGTGAAAAAGTGTTGACACAAGTAGGTATGGCGCATCGTATGCATCACTTACCGAGCCAGCTTTCAGGTGGTGAGCAGCAGCGTGTTTGTATTGCTCGCGCTTTGGTGAATGAGTGTCCCATTATTTTTGCAGATGAACCAACAGGTAATTTAGATCAAGAAAATGAACAGATTATTTTAGAGTTGTTCCAAGATCTGCATCGTCAAGGACGAACTCTTGTAATGGTAACGCATAATCCGCAGTTAGGTCGTTATACTGATCGCGTCATTCGGTTGCAGCATGGGCAATATATTGGAGAACAAGAGCAGAGCAACGCGCATGCTTAGGTGGGTTGCTCTGAGTTTGATATGGATTGTAGTTGCTTGCCAAGATCCGAAGCTTACGATACAAAAGCCAGCACCTGAACTTGCTGTCCTCAATGCCAAAGGGCAAGCTATCAAGCTTGAACAGATACGAGATAAGCCTTCAATCCTTGTTTTTTGGTCTATCTCTTGTGTTGCTTGTTTGGCCGAAATGCCTATGTTCAGTCAGTTTGCTAAGATGCACGCTGATCAAGTGCGCTTAGTCTTAATTAATACTGATACAAATCAGCCTAACTGGACTCAGTTGCATCAATCTTACGGTACCGACATAGTTTGGTTGCACGATCAGCTCCAGACTACACAAGCACGCTATCAAGTGATGGGCACGCCCACTTTTGTTGCGCTTAATGCTCAAGGTCTGTTTGTACAGCAACATGTAGGTATCATTAAAGCTAAGCAGCTTGAGGCCTTGTGGCACGCTGCTCTATAACTTAGGTGAAACAAAAGCTTTGCACATTACGAATATCTTGATGATTCAAAGCAAGCATAAACAATCTATCTAAACCTAAAGCAACGCCTGCACAATCAGGTAATCCCGACTCGAGTGCTTGCAAAAACTGAGTGTCCATTTCAATATGCGGTAAGCCCAATGCTTCACGTTTGGCTTGATCTTGCTCAAAGCGCTGGCGTTGTTCTTGCGCATCTTGTAATTCATGAAAACCATTTGCCAATTCAACTCCTTTGTAATAGACCTCAAAGCGACTTGATGTACGTGGATCGTGCGGGTTAATCCGCGCAAGTGCCGATTGTGAAGCGGGGAAATCGGTCACAAAAACAGGTGCATCTTGACCTATTTGGGGTTCAATACATAAGGAAAATAAAAGTTGGAGCAGTGTATCGCAATCTGTTTCTTGCTCGGCAATCTCTGCAAAGCCTTGCTTTGTTGCACAAGAGCGTAATTGATCTAAGGATGCATCGAATGGATTGAGTTTTATGTAGGTCTCAAAAGCTTCACAGTAGGTGATGCGTGTAGGTGTCTTGCAGTTTAAGATCAGCTCTAACAGCTCTTCCATCTCATCCATTAAATCGTGATGATTAAAACCAACGCGATACCATTCGAGCATTAAAAACTCAGGCTGGTGGAATCGTCCAACTTCTTCGTTGCGAAACGCACTATTGATTTGATAGATACAACCTGAACCTGCGCACAAAAGTCTTTTCATATAAAACTCAGGAGAAGTTTGTAAATATAAAGTTTGTGGCTTTGTTTGTTGACCTTGAACTTGTGTACACAATGCATGAAGATGTACATCGGTAACACTTGCAATCGATAATGCAGGTGTATGTACCTCGAGTACTTGCTTTTGCGCAAAAAACTGTCGTATGCGCGCAAGTAGCTCGGCACGTTTTTTTAATGTTGCAATAGAGCAACTAGGTTGCCATGACTGCACAACGAAACCCCTTGAAAAAAAACAAGCACAGTTTGACTGTGCTTGGTGTGAACGGAGAACTTTACGCTTTACTTGCGAACACGTTCAACATATTCACCAGAGCGTGTATCGACTTTAACGATCTCACCGATCTGGATGAACAAAGGTACACGCACGACAGCACCTGTGCTTAGGGTTGCAGGTTTGCCACCTGTTCCTGCTGTATCGCCTTTGAGGCCAGGATCGGTCTCGGTGACTTCAAGCTCGACAAAGTTAGGCGGTGTCACGGCAATTGGGTTTTCATTCCATAAAGTCACAGTACAGATGTCTTGCTCTACTAGCCATTTTTGCATGTCACCAATGGCTTTTTGATCTGCTGCAAGCTGTTCATAAGACTCGTTGTTCATGAAGTGCCAGAACTCACCATCGTTGTAGAGGTACGCAAGTTGTACATCCATGACTTCAGCACGCTCAACGCTTTCGCCAGATTTAAATGTTTTTTCTAATGTTTTCCCTGAAATCAATTTTTTGATTTTAACACGGTTAAATGCTTGTCCTTTACCAGGCTTCACAAATTCATTTTCAAGAATGTGACAAGGCTCGCCATCGAGCATAATTTTTAGCCCAGATTTAAATTCATTTGTGCTGACAGATGCCATCTATTTTCTCTTCTTGGTTAGATATAGTAGAATAAGTGTTTATCATAACCCGAAACGATACCAATTTGCACATATATACACAACAAGATCGATCATGGCGTGAAGAATTAGCTCAAGTTGTGACTGATCCAGCAGAGCTTTTGCATTATTTAGAGCTCAATCCACAAGATTATGTTCAAGACATTGAAGCCAGACGTTTATTCCCCATGCGTGTACCGCGTCCCTTTATGGCCTTGATGCAAAAACAAAATCCAAATGACCCTTTACTCAAACAAGTCCTTCCTTTGAAGCAGGAGTTTATCAAGCACCCTGATTATGTACTTGACCCTTTGGTTGAACATGAAACACCATGCTCAGGCTTGTTGCATAAATACCGCTCACGTGTATTACTTATGCTTCGTACAGGTTGTGCTGTGAATTGTCGCTATTGTTTTCGTCGTCATTTTCCTTATCAGGACAATCATTTAAACCAAGAGCATATCCAAAAAGCACTTGAGTATATTGCGCAAGATACACAGATTAATGAAGTGATTTTGTCGGGCGGTGATCCGCTTATGGCAACGGATCAGCATATCTGTGCTCTGATAGAACGCTTAGAAGCCATGCCGCATATCAAACGCTTGCGTATTCATTCACGTTTGCCTGTGGTGATTCCAAGTCGTTTAACGCAAGAGTTGGCTCAGGCTCTGCATCAATCCAGATTACAAGCTATTTTAGTCTTGCATATTAATCATCCGCAAGAAGTGAGTGTCGGATTAGAGCAGGGCTTACGTGCTTACCAGCAAGCAGGTGTAACCCTCTTGAATCAAGCTGTTTTACTCCAAGGTGTGAATGACGAGGCAGCGACACAGATTGCATTAAGTGAAGCTTTATTTAAAGCCCAGATTTTACCTTATTATTTGCATCTGTTAGATAAAGTCGAAGGTGCTGCGCACTTTGATTTAGAATCGAGCCAAGCTTTTGCATTGATCGATGCGATGCGTATTGCATTACCAGGATTTTTGGTGCCGCGGTTGGTGAGAGAGCAAGCAGGCGAGCTCTCTAAAACAATTTTGGCTTAGCTGTGATCTGGCGTTGGTGCATCAATCTTATGTAACTGATCCATCATATGTACAGCAAGCATAATGACAAAACCTAAAATACCTAAAGGGTATAAGATATGTTCGTACTGGAAAAAGTTGTAACTGGCTACACCACAACTTAATGCACCGTAGCACGAGATAATTTTTGTTCTTAAAAACATAGGGTTGTTGGCCAGCCAAGTATCACATTGAGGACACTTAAATTCACGCAAGCAGCCTTTGACTTTAAGTTGTTTAATTTGAGTAGGGCGCACAGCTTTGTGGCAATTTGGGCAACGCACAGGATGTTCCTTATGTAATCATGAAGCTGCTATTTTAATGTATTTGTAGTCAAAAGGCTATGTTTGTTTTATCGACCACGGTAGTGTGTTTGGTTGTAGTCGGGTACAAAACCTATAGGTTGAATGCGACTAGGGTGCAGCTGTGGTAAGCTCATGTAGTAATGACGTATGATATGTTGAAAATTAATGGTCTCTTGCATACCTTTGATTTGATATAGCTCACGTATATAGTGTGACAGGTGAGGATAATCTTCAATACGGCGTAAATTAGTTTTAAAAAGACTATAGTAGACGCAATCAAATCGTAACAAAGTAGGAAATAAATACCAATCAGATTCGGTGAGTTGCTCACCAAGAAGGTAACGATTTTTTTCTAACCGTTCTTCCATTTCGTCGAGTGCTTCAAATAATTCTTTCGCGGCAAGATCATAGGCTTCTTGCGCTGTGGCGAAACCACATAAATAAACACCATGATTGATTTTCTCTAAGATAATTTGATTCAAGTTATCGATGTCGCTGAGTAAAGATTGTGGTGCAAAGTCAATATTGTTACCTGTGATGCTGTCAAAAGCTTGATTAAAAAAACGTATAATGTCAGAAGATTCATTATTTAATATTATGCGCTTTTGTTTGTCCCACAATGCAGGTACGGTAACACGCCCTGTATATTGAGGTTGTGCGCGCTGATAAATTTGATATAAAAAATCATCGCTGAATAAGGGATCGGCTTGTGCACCATGAGTATGCTGCCTATTTGGCCGCATTCTTTGAAATTCCCAGCCACTTTGGTTGATCACAGGTTCAACTATAGTCACGCTGATGATTTTCTCTAGCTTTTTTAAATGTCGATAAATCAAAGTTCTGTGGCACCAAGGGCAAGCAAGCGAAACATAAAGATGATAACGACCCGCTTCAGCAACTGAGATGTCGTCAGTTTCTGTTATATCAGGTTGAGGTGCTACAATAGTACCTCGAAATTGAGAAGCTGAGCGTACAAAATCATCTTGATCGCTGATGGGTTCAAATCCTATTTCTTGCCATACGCCTTCGGCCAGTATACCCATGATCTCTCCTTACTTGTTGACAGTCCAAGTTTCTAAAGCAGGTGCTTTAAACTTGATATCATGAAAACTATATACAGCATCATGATGCCTAACTTGAATGAGTTGTAAGTCCTCGGTAATCTTTTGTCCTTCATAAATACTGCGATGTCCTATAATGAGAAACCTTTTTTTAGGGTTAGATGAAAAGTTATGTGCATTAATGGTTATGGTAGGTAGTTCTTGTTGAAGTTGCTTGGGCAATCTGTGATAGTTTTGCAAAATACCTCGTTGTGTTTTCGGATAGGTATCATACATGGCCGTTATATTTTGATCTTTTTCATTTTCATCTAGCGCTCTTTCAAAGCTTTTGATTAAAGATAATGTCTGCGCATCATATTGCACATCTTGTTTTAAAGTTTCTATGAGCTCTTTATCTGATATTTTTGCAGATTGATTGGAGCGAACCATTTGTCTTGCTTCTTGATCAAGCTTTACATTATTAGGCTCCAGTGTATCCTGAATACGCTGGTTTTTTGCATTCGGTAATCTGTTGGAGCGAACCATTTGCCGTGTTTCTTGATCAGCCTGTATATGATTTTGCTTAGTTGTTATGGTTGTGGATGAGAGTGGAGTTGATTTTTTTGTTGTGACAGACAATGTTTTGCTTTTGTTTTGGGTAGATTGAGACGATTCTTCTTGTCGCGCGACTTGTTTTTCTACTTGCATTTTTAATTCATCGAAGTTTGCTGGTTTGCTTCTGGGAGTCAGAGACTTAGGCTGCATCAGTTTTACTTTTTGACCTAGCTCGATATCAGGACTTTTTCTTATCTGCTTTTGAGACATATAACGCTGGCTCATCCATTGATTGACATCATTTATATTCTCGGGCTTGATATGATACCAAGCGAAAATGCATCCAATACTTAAGCCGAAAAAAAAGAATAAGCTGAGCCAATTTCGTTTTGCGCTTCTAGATTTACTCAGAGGATGAGTTACTTGATAAGTTGCATGTGGCATTTTACTTATCATCTGATCTTTTTGAGAGCGTTTTATAGCATCAAATAAGATGGACATTATACACCTTTAATTAAATGTGGACCGTAATGATGGAGCATGAGGTTGAGTTGAACTAGAGTATTGGGTCCTGCAATACCATCTTCTTTCAATCCATGCTGATTTTGAAATTGCTTCAATTTTTGTGCTAGTTTTTGATCATAACGTTTGATTGGGCGAATCGGTTCGTTTCGTATCATAGATAAACTATTGTCGAGCCATTGAATGGCGGCACCTGTTGTTTTGAAGGTAATTTGCGACGGTAGTGATTGTTCTGGACGCCAGATCAAATGAAAACGTCCAGTAAAGCGAGCGTTAAACCAAGATCGAGAAACCCATACTTGTTGATCAACAAGCTGTAGTTTCATACGCTCTCCTTTCATCTCAAGTAATGCTGCAAAAAATGTTTGCTCTTGATCTTGCATGGCAACGACTGCTGGATAATTTAATTTTGTTAAGGTCAGTAAAGTACCTATTTGCTCATAGCAGGCGTGTTCTTGTCTTCGCGCTGATTGACAGACACTCAGTCCCTTGAAGTGATCAAGTTGCCATGGTTTGAGTAAAGCCGCAAATGCAGTATCTATATGTTGACTGGCTGAGATCAAATGTTCTATGTGCAGCGCTTCTGAAAATGAATGCGCCTGTAGAGGTAGTGGGTTAGAGTTGATAGGAATTGTCGTACTATCGGTTACTGCTGCAGACATGGTTTGTATAGTGTGTGTACTCGGCAGAGAAGGCGATGCCTGATTTGATTGTAAATAGGGTAAAATACCTAATCCTGCTCCTAAAGCAAAAATGCTTGCACAGGCTGCAATAGTGGGCCAAGAAAAAAAACTGAAAGTAGAGTGTGAACCATCTCCAAGTACTTCTCGGGTCGCAACCTGTATTGTTTTTTTGGTGATAAGTGCTTGATTACTTGCATAACCTGCCATCAGAGAGCGTTCTGTTATCAGATTAATGAGTCTGGGTATACCTTGGCTTTGCTGAAATAAAGTACGCATAGCTGATGCAGAAAAAAGAGCTTGTTCGCGTCCTGCAACACGTAATCTATGACAGACATAATGACTCACTTCGTCTTGTGTTAAAGGCAATAAATGATAACGGGCTGTAATACGTTGCGCCAACTGACGCAAATTTTTCTTTTTGAGTAAGTCTTGCAGTTCGGGTTGGCCTATTAAAACGACTTGTAATAATTTTTTGGTGTTGGTTTCAAGGTTGGTCAGTAAGCGTAGTTGTTCAAGTACTTCTGGTTGTAAGTGTTGCGCTTCATCGATAAATAAGATGGTTTGTCGACCTTTCTCATGATTGTCGACTAAAAATTGGCTGATTAAATCGGTAAGCTGTTTGAGTGTAGGTTGAGCAGGAGTATTAATTTTTAGACCATTGCACAAGCTTTCAAGTAATTCTATTTCAGTTAAACTCGGATTTAAAATAAAAGCTGTATCTGAATTTTCTGGAATATGTTCGAGCAAGTAACGTGATAAAGTCGTTTTACCTGTTCCAACTTCTCCTGTTAATAAGATGAATCCACCTGTGTGGCTTAATCCATAAATTAAATGATGCAATGCCTCTTGATGTCTGGCGCTCAAGAAAAGATAATCGGGGTTTGGAGCTATAGTAAAAGGGGTCTCAGTGAGGCCGTAAAAATCTTGATACATGTATTGGATCCTTATGATGGACTTACATGGTTGAGTCTCATTTTGATATAAAAAGCTACACATATAAAGTAGGCGAATCAAAGTTAAATTTCACATAAAAAAGCATAAAATGTAATAAAAACATATAAAGTTGAGGTATTCATTGAAAATTTATTTAGTGGGTGGTGCTGTACGAGATCAATTATTAGGTCTGGATGTATATGATAGAGACTACGTCGTCGTAGGTGCCACACCCGAAGCTATGCGCGCACTGAGTTATCAGCAAGTAGGAAAAGATTTTCCTGTTTTTTTACATCCTGAAACACATGAAGAGTATGCCTTAGCACGTACAGAGAGAAAGAAAGGTCAAGGTTATAAAGGCTTTGAGGTCTTTGCGAATCCTGATGTAACTTTAGAGCAAGATTTGCAGCGTCGAGATTTAACTATTAACGCTATGGCGCTTGATGAGCAAGGACATCTCCATGATCCTTATCAAGGTCAACAAGATTTAAAAGATAAAGTTTTGCGTCATGTGAGTGATGCATTCATTGAAGATCCGCTACGTGTCTTACGCGTGGCACGCTTTGCTGCACGTTTTGCTCCTTTAGGTTTTAAAATCGCTGAAGAAACACGTGCCTTGATGCAGCGTATAGCTTTATCGGAAGAGTTAAGTCATTTAACAGCAGAGCGTGTAGGGCAGGAGCTTGAGCGCGCATTGGCAACGGATAGACCCGATGTGTTTATTGAGGTATTACATCAAGTTCAAGCTTTAGAGAAAATTTTACCTGAGATAGAGCATTTATTTGGTGTACCTCAGCCAGAAAAATGGCACCCTGAAATTGATACAGGTTTGCATATCATGCTGTGTTTGCAGCGTATTGTAGAGCTCACCGACGATGTGGCAACACGCTTTGCTGTATTGTGTCATGATGTAGGAAAAGGCATCACACCTCCTGAGCTTTGGCCGAAACATCATGGACACGATGTTAAAGGGCTTAAACTGGTTCGCGCTTTGTGTCAGCGTTTAGCCTTACCTAATGCATATCGTGACTTAGCATTACTGGTATGCGAGTTTCATCAAATGATCCATAAAGTAACGGAGTTAAACCCTAAGACTTTATTGAAGATGTTCAATAGAATAGATGTATGGCGCAAGCCTGAGCGTGTCGAATCTATTTTGCTTGCTTGTACAGCAGACTCAAGAGGGCGAACAGGATTTGAAGCCTGTGCCTATCCGCAAGCCGATTATATAAGAGCTATGCTGGTGGAACTGCATCAAGTTAAACCACAAGACTTAATTGCAGAAGGTTTTACGCAGAAAGCATTGGGCGATCAACTTCAGAAAAGACGCTTAGCGAAAATAAAAGCGTTTAAGCAAGATTATCGTTTAAATTAAAAGAATTGGCTTATCTGATATAAGAACAAGGCGCTGCTAGCGCCTTGTTTGTTATATGTTACTATAAGGCGTATTTTTATCATGATATAAATTAAATTTTTGGGGTTTATATTTTAAATTTATTTTTTATTCTATAAAATAAAAGATTCAAACAATAAAAGTAAAAACAAAAAAATGTCTATTATAAAAAATGCGCAACAAATACAATGCATGCGATATGCTGGATCGCTCACAGCCCGAGTGCTTGAAGCTGTGGAACCTTTGGTTCAACCTGGTGTAACGACCTTAGCTCTTGATCAATTTTGCCACGATTATATTGTGCAGCATCTTAAAGCCATTCCAGGATGCTTAGGACAGTACGACTATCCCTATACGATCAATACTTCGGTGAATGAAGTGGTGTGCCACGGTTGGCCTTCGAACACACCTTTGTTAGAAGGTGATATTGTCAATATTGATGTGACGGTCAAAGCAGAAGGTTATTATGGCGATAGCAGTATCACTTTTCTCGTTGGAGAGGTTTCTGAATCAGCGCGTCATTTAGTCTATATCACGCAACAAAGTTTATATCGTGCGATTGCTATGGTTAAGCCAGGTGTGAAGCTCGGAGATATAGGTGCGAGTATTGATGAATTCGCCCAATCTCATGGTTACTCGGTGGTCAAAGAGTTTTGTGGTCACGGTATTGGTCAGCAAATGCACGAGCAACCAGACGTTTTACATTATGGTGTACCTGGTCAAGGTATGATGCTACAAGAAGGGATGACCTTTACGATTGAGCCCATGATCAACCAAGGTACAGCTCGCATAAAGATGCATGCTGATGGTTGGACGGTAACGACACAAGATAAACGATTATCAGCTCAGTTTGAACATACTATTTTAGTGACTCAAACAGGATTTGAAGTACTCACTTTACGTGATCGAGAAAGAAAAAGTTTTGCATCTTATTTAGATTTAGAAAATAAAAAT
This sequence comes from Shewanellaceae bacterium UBA2521, assembly GCA_002341165.1. Taxonomy (GTDB): domain Bacteria; phylum Pseudomonadota; class Gammaproteobacteria; order Enterobacterales; family Shewanellaceae; genus UBA2521. The sequence goes on along the minus strand of DDNL01000025.1, from coordinate 25,678 downwards.
GATGCAATTCATTTTTTATAAATTTTGTAATTTAAATTGTTTAAGGTTAGATTTTTGTTATTTTATTTTTGTATTGTTTGTGTTATTGTTTGTCTTTTTTTTATAAGTATAATAAGGAATAATAACAATGCATTCTTATATAAAACATTTGTCCGTATGTGTTCTTGCGGCACTTTCTTTTCAGTCAGCGGCAAATCCCGTTAAAGGTGGAGATTCAAGATTTTCTATGGGTCTTGAAGCTTCAACCAAAAAAATCCAGAGTAGTGAAATTGGTATGGAGACACTAGGTGTCAACTTTGGTGCTGAGTTTGGTTTAAACTCTTTAGTGAGTTTTAAGCCTAATATGACTGTAGGTACAGGTATTACTTCAGACAATGAGTATGGATATAAATTCAGTATGACTTACTATGCAACAGTAGCTTTAGATGCTCGTATTTATGTACCTCAGGTTAAAGGTTTATATTTTCATGCTGCACCGACTTATTCTAAATACAAGATGAAATCAAAAACTGCAAATCAATCAAGTAAAGGTGACAGTCGAGGCTTTGGTTTTCAGACAGGTCTAGGTTATCAAATTAATGATCAGTTAGAAGTGGGTCTAGGTTTTGAGAAAGACTACTTAAAATATGATCTTGATATGAAGTCATGGAACTTGAACATCAATTATCTGTTTTAATTTTTATTATTTTTCTATTGCATAAAATAAATCAAACCAAAGCTTTTTGTGGCTTTGGTTTTTTTATATTCAAGCTTAAGTTCTACTTTATGACTTTATTTTTGATTTCAAAAGCCTTGAAGCGCTACCCATTATTAGCGTGATAGAGATCACGATTCAACATTTGTCTTTTGCAAAAAAATGCTACAACACATATTTTTTACCCTCATATGCTAAATGGTATAATAAAACTGAGGTTATTATGTGTTATAAAAAGTATAAAAAATACTTGATTCATCCACTTCGTAAAGCATTTTTTTTATATTTTTGTTTTACTTTTCAAAGTATTGCAAATACTTCCGCAGTTTCAAAACCTGAAGCCCCTTTACGTTTGTTTCACAAACCTGAAGAAATTCGTTCTAAACTGTCTCATTTTACTCCACTTCAAATTCAAAACATTGCCGATCAAGGTGCCGCGCCTTATCTGAATATATTAAAATCACAAGGGTTTCATGGTTTACGAGCTAAACAAAGTAAACACCTTGATGCTATTCAACTTGAAGCAAAACGTATGACGCTAGATATGCAATTTCAAGCAAAAGAAAAGCGTTTACATCAACTCATGTCACCTAAAGTGGTTGCTTTCCCTATTAAAGATCCTGATGTGTTAAAGAAATTTAAAGCGCTGGAACCTATGCAATTAAGTTTAGTTGCACAAGATCCTTTAATATTTAATTTTATCGCTGATGAATATATGGTGAAGCCCAATAAATTAAAGTGGCTTAAAGAACAGGCTTATAATGCGCTTACAGGTTCAATATCACCCGAACAGATTCATATTTTGGATTTACATTATCAAGCACTCATGGCCGACTTTCCTTTGAGTCATTCTTTGTTTGTCTCGGGGAAATTTGATCGCCAATGGCATGATGATGTGAAAGAAAAAGCACAGAGAACAAAAGTGGCTTATGAGGCGGCCGTTGCAACCTATCAAAAGCAGCATGCAAATCAGGTATGCCTCGAATATGGTCAGCTTGAGAAGCAGTATATTATCCAACTAAATAAAGATAGATACGAACGCCCTTACAAAGGTAAAGTGCACAGTAAGCTCTATGATCTAAAATTGAGACTTCACTTCAAGCAAGAGCTTGATCAGCTCCAACAGATTGCTCATGCCTATGATGAGCTACAGCAAGACGTGCAACGAGATATCGTTCAGACTCAATCCTATGCAGATTATCAAAAATATACTGCGATCATGCAGAGATTAGATAAAAACTTTATTCTGACTCCAGAAGAGCAAAAGTATGTAAACCAAGCGCGAAATCAACGGGCTCGCTTGCTTAAAGATCATCGCTTTGCAGCTCAAGTATTGTATGCTCAGCAACATCAAAGACAAGCTGATTTACATCAAGAGACGATTGCTCAATTTAAGCAAGCTATCAAGGGTATTAAGCAGGAAATCAACCGTAGCATTGAAGATAAAGAAGAGAAGAGGCATAGGTTCGCTCAAAAAGAACAGCGCAAAGCTAGAGCTTATGTTTCTGCTTATATCGAAAAAGTACTCGGTGATCTGTCACAAGAAGAGCTTGATGCATCACATCAAGCTTATGTGAATGCGCATAACGCTGAATTGAAGTTTTTAAAGCAAGATGCTGAGATCACGACACAAGATAAGTTTCCTATTGCGTTAGAGCTTTATTTTTTCCAAGAAGTCGAAAAAAACTTGCTTGCAGATACGGCTCAAGTTGATATCAGTGATACAGAGATACGCACACAACTCATTAAACGCTACACGCCTTTGTTTGTGCAACTTAACTATGGTTATCAAGGTTTTAAAAAAGCACAGCACACACAAGAGTATGATCATGTAGCGCAGAAAAATGTAGATGCTGTACTGGATGCTATACAACAAGATCACAGTAATAATCATCCTTTATTTACTGCTGATGCGTTTGAGCCACCGCGTATACAAGTTGTGTCATCTCATGAGTATGCAACGCTTTCAGATCAAGAGGGTGTTGCTGCGCATTCATCACCTTCAGGCTCTAGTGATGATGCAAAATTAGTCGATCAGGATATGCAACCTGTGGAAGATGTGGCTCAAACCCCTCATCGATTTGAACGCTTTCCAGATTTATATAAGCTTGATATCTATGACGATTATATTGTCGATTTTCATCATATTAGGACTGTGAATGATCAAGTGCTTATAGATATGCACTCTATTGCGCAACCTCATATCATGGAAACTAAATCATTTGATCGCGCTGAGTTCTCTGATGCATGTATGGACGATATCGCTCACTTTCAGCAGCAGTTCAAAGATCTTACGGTTAAAACCATAAGAGATGTGAGCTTTAATCGAATTTCTTCTGCGGTGGCAGCCTTAAATTTTATCAATTTGGGTCAAGCTATTATCAGACAAGAGCAGTTTAGTGCACTTGATACACCGTCTCATGTGTTGCTCTCTCAAGAGTTTTATTTAGGACTTTTAGCGGCTCATGCTACGGTGAATTCTGCTGAGTCTACTCTTAATTTTACTAACTTCTTGGTTAAATTCTCCCAATCAGAGAAAACGCTTTTTCAAGCTATTAAATCAGGTACGGGTGTTTTATCACCTCGAATTATGAGTAACATTGGTAAGTTTTCTCTGGTGGCTACTTCTTTGATTGATGTGGGCATGCTGAGCATCGATTCGTATAAGCTTTACTTACTTCTCCATGATGAAGAGGTCTCTGAAGGTAAAAAGCAAGCTGCGGTGACGAATTTTGGTGTCAATACAACCTTTACTGTTTTAGGCACAGGAGGCTCGATTGCCTTGATGGGCTTGGCACAAGCAGGTGTTGCAACGGGGCCTGCCGGCATGGCTTTGGTTGCTTTTGCTGCGGCAGGGTTGGCAACAACGCATTGGGTCAATGAAATCGCCACAGCTCAAGGTGATTTTTTTGATAAAGCAAAACGCGTCGATTTCGCTCTCAATGCATTACACCAACGTTATATGAAGGGTGTATACCCTGTGAAGCTTGATGATGCTTTTGGAACAGGAGAGAATACCTATCAACGCTTAAGTTATGAAAGTCCGGATTATGCTATTGATGTTTTGGATCTGCGTGAACATCAAATTCAAGCGCGTGGTACAACCTATTTTTATCAGCATGATACATTAACTCAATTTAGTTTTGGTTTGCTCAATTCTATCAAGTGGGATCGCTTTATCGATAAAATTGTTCGCAGCTCAAATGAACATAAAACGGCTTTCATTGCTCCACAACGCTTGGAATATAATAGGTATCCACCTTTTAATATACAAGATACATGGCAGGCACCTAAAGTCTTTGATATTCAGCCTCATTCTAAGCTAGATATGCTGATTTTACCGACTGTGATGCCGCAATCTATGGGCTACTCTATAGCTGACATCGGCAAATACAAAAAGCTAGATACGCCTGATGCGGTCAAAACTTTATTAGGTGAAGACGGCTTAGCATTGCGTGCTGATCAGCGTTTAATTGAGCTAGGACTCAAGTCGCAATTCTTAACTCAGCATACGGCTGTTATTTTACCTCAAGCCAGTACTGAGCGCCCTTTAATGGCGATATTACCTTCTATGCCAGAACAAGGTATTGCTTCAGCGCAGCATACTTATGATATAGATGTATTAAGTGGTACTTATGAGTTTATTTTGGCACAAGATTTTAAATCAAAATCTTTTGTTATACAGCCGACGCAAAGTAATGCAGATAAAACAAAATTGGTGATCGTTCAAAACCAAGTAGGTGCTGAGGATTTAATTTCAGCAGAAGATTTTAAAGATATTTCTGAATTGAGTGATAGCAAAGAAATTCGTTTGAAATCAGGTGGTCGTATTATCTTTAAAAATTTAGATCGTATCTCCAGTATTACTTTTATAACACAGCAAGGTTTGTTTGAATTTATATATCAGTCAGATCAAATTAAGTTGGCTCACAAAGAATTATACGATGCAGTAAAAAATAAGCAAAACCTACCTCTTGCAACGCTTAAAAATAAGATTGAATCTCTATTTGAAAATGATACACGTACGCGTTTTGTCAAGTTATATACACAGCATATGGCAGAAGATCATGCTGAGCCTGTGTATGCTTATTATGATCTAAAGCATCATGTTTTTGTCTCTACCTATTTAGGTGAGCAGTCAGATCATGATTTGATCAATGCTCAAGATATGGTTGGAGAAACACAACTCAAGCGTAGAAAGCGTGATGATATGCGTCGTGGTTATATGTTGAAGTCTGATTCAGCTCAGTTAGTCTGGGTGGTAGATGCTAAGAAAAATCCAGCACATCGCCAGCAAGATAATCAGCGTAAAGAGTTAAATCCACTCAAGCAAGGTTATGTCTTTTTTGTGCGAGACTGCGCGCCTCAAGTAAAACAAGAAAGAGAGATAACCTGTTATTCAGACACTCAGCTCGATCCATATAACTTGATGCATAAACATCAGATTTATGTTGAAAAGTCGGGTGCTCCAATGCGCTCTTATACTTACTTCTTTAAAGATGATAAAGCTTATCTTAAGCAGGTGACGAATGTATTAAATACCGATACTCTCGTCCCTGATGTGATGTTTAGCCTTGATGAGACGACGCATGATGATGTGGTATTACGAAGAAGAGAGCATTACTCTTTTGGTGATCCTTTGCATACGCCTCGTAAGCATTATAAGTATAGTGGAGTGTCTCTTTTTGCTGATTTAGGTTTGATGTCAGCGCGTGATCGCCAAGGTTTTTCCGATGATCCTGTAGAAAGAGGGATGCAAGCCTTTTTTGCAAAACAGGGATTGCATATCGACGATTTTATTTTTCCGCAAGTTGCCAGAATCATCCGATTGGAAACAAAAAATGATCAAGGTCAGATTCAAGATTTAAAATGGCTGGTGGCTCGTCAAAAAGATAAAACTCAACCTATATATCACGATGACACCTTAGATATAAGAGAAGCAAAGTACCGTGTGGTGATACCTCAATTTAAAAAAGGTGTATCTATACCTTTGAATCAAATTAAATTATTGTTAGCACGATTTGAAAAGGGACGTTTTATTCAATACTACCGTATTGAACATAGTGATCATATATCGATGATATATAGACAAGAAGATAATAAGCCTATGCAATTGGTATTAGATATAGACTAAATTTATTTTAAATTTTAAAAGTTTATGATATAAAAAAAGCCAAATTAATATTTGGCTTTTTTTATATATTCAATATGTATTATTTTATTTATAAAAAATATTGAATTTATATTTAATTTCTTAGTCTATATTTATTTTTATATATATTTATATATTTATTTATATCAACCTTAAATGGATTTAATTTAAAAATTAGAAAAAGGATTATTTTATTTAAGGTGTTTGTTCTATGTTGAGTTTTAGCTGTTTTAAACATAAACCATTTTCGGTATTTCATATTTTTAATTTATTTCTTATTCCTCACTTATCTTTTTCGATACTCGCACAATCATATACGGATAAAACACCTCAGATAGATGTTTATGGTCAAGCTTCACTTACTGATTATAAAATGCGGAAAAAGCTGCCTTATAGAGGCAAGTTTCTGCTTGATGAAATCGGTGCAACAGATGTATCGACTGAGTTTGTAGATACGTTTATCTGTGTTGTTGATGCCGACCCCTTATTTGTTGCGCACCCCACTTTTGCACTACGAGATCCTGAGCGTATTCAAATCTTAGGTGAGACATTTCGACCAGAGAAAGCGCAAAAATATACTTATTCCTATAGTTTAAGAGGTACGGGTGATCTCTATAATGAATCGAATATAGATTATAACTCAGGTCATGGTACGGGCATGGCGGCATTGATCATTGGACAAAGTCAAACCTGCGAAGATAAAAAAAGTCAGCATGCGCAATCTTGCCAAGCCCAAGAATTTAAGGGACTTCTTGCAGACGCTAAAGTGAAGCTACGTTATGTGAATCAAGCAGGTTTAAGTCCGGCAGAGGCTTTACAGAAATGCCGAGATGAAGAGGGTGAGTATCCTCAAGTTATCAGTATAAGTATGGCATGGCAAGAGAAGCAGCTTGCTGAGGAGCTTGGAAAAATAAATCCATATCAAAGCAAAAAAGAGAATTTAGAAGAGGTGTTGCGTGATTTCCAAGAGCATAACACGTTGATTGTGTCTAGTTTAGGTATCAATAAACCAGCTGCGCTAGGATCCTCTCTTTATCAGCGATATTATCCTGCAGCGGCTAAGGATGTCTTGTCCGTAGGAGGCATCAATGCAAGCCATTTTCCTATTTTAAGTTCCTTGATTAATTATGCTTTAGCTTCTGAAGCAGGGGATCAAGTCGATCTTGTTGCACCGGGACAAGATGTATTAAGACCAGGCAATCAAGGTGTGGTGTCACGATATACATCAAATGGTCGCGAACGACTTTCCGGAACTTATATTGCCGATTTAGGTGCTTCACCAGCAACAGCTATAGTTGCGGCGTCGGCGGCATGGGTGATGAGTTATGCGCCTGAATGTACCGCAGATCAAGTACAACAAGCTTTGAAGCAGTCGGCTACATTTCTAAATTATATTGGTACAGGTCAAGGTAAAATTCATGTCCGCAAAGCTATAGAGTGGTTACAAGAGCAATGCCCCTCTGATCAGAATCCTGTATTACACCCTTTAACGGATAAGCAAAAGATAGAGTACCAAGATAACCCTGAGTTTCAAGTGCCAAAATATGACAGTGATCATATAGATAAGAAGCTAGAAGTAGGTATGTTGTCTCAAGAGAACATTGACGCAGAACAGATCAGGTCGATAAGAGAAATCAAGATACATCAGAGAGCACATCAACATTCACATACCGAAGATGAACTCTATCATGTTGAGCAGGATACACAGCAGTCTTTCGCGACCACTTTTCTCAAACATCATGTCATACCTCATGGTGCATTTTCCTCTGTGTCCTTGTCTTCTCAAGACTCAAGATATCATCAGATCAACATAGAAATACATGAAGGTACCCAATTTGTAAAGTTTAAACCGACTGGTTCTATTAAAAAAATACATATGATGATGAAAAAAAAGTTTGATAAAGATCCTAAAGCTTTAAAGCAATACTCGTCTAAAAAAAGTCAAATAGAACTGGCACTCCATGGTAAACCGAGAACTCTGTCGTTGATGGTGTATTTAGAGGCTGGCCAGAAAGCTCAGCTAGAGATCACTTCGCTCAATAAAAGTCGTAAGCCTGTGGTGTATCCATCATATTATGAGTAAAACGTATGCATGAGATACGCTTTGTTGTATTGCACCTGATGCTTTATATCGAGCCAAGATAAACAATGATGCAAATGAGGTACGTTTATTCTTATTGATATCTTAATGAAAGCGAGGAATACATAGGTATATCAACCAAGAGCAAGAAAGAGAGAGAAAATAAAGATTAAAAAAGAAAACATTTTGTGTTATGATTTGTACGCTTTTTAACCGGTTTATCTTTGTTTTGGATCGTGGAATAGGTCATTAGAAAAAATTATGGCGAAAACTCTTTCTTCATTGCCACACACTACAGCTAGGTATCAATTACCAAAGCACTTTTCTACTCTAGACGTGCCTATGATGCTCTTATCTATTTTGTCTGTTATAGGTGCGTTTTGTCTTGCTTTTCTGAATTTAGCACCTGAAACTAAGCGTATTTTGTTGTATGTCGATACTTTAATCTGTACTTTATTTCTATCACATTGGAGTATTGGCTTATTTTGCAGTCAAGATAAAGGTGAGTTTATTCGGTTATATTGGATCGATTTTTTTGCCAGTATTCCCGCGGTTGAGCCATTGAGGGTAGCTCGTATTTTTCAGGTTTTACGAGTGATTCGAGTTTTACGTAGTTCACACTTTTTACTGCGCTCGATATGGATACGCCGAGAACTGACTTTGTCTACTTTAATCGTGATGATGTTCATCGTACTCAGTGTGAGCTCTGTCATCATATTATTACTTGAGGCACACTTTGATGGCTCTAATATCAAAACGGCAGAGCAAGCAATATGGTGGTCCTTGGTGACTATATCTACCGTAGGTTATGGCGACTATTATCCTGTGACGACTTTAGGAAAAGTGTTTGGCGGGTGTGTTATTTTATGCGGCGTGAGTTTTTTTGGTGTTTTATCAGGTTATATGGCGTCATGGTTTACGCAACCTTCTTCCCAAGATCAGCTTCTTGCACAGCAACAATCAGAGCAGTTGCAGGAGCTACAAAAGCAACAAGATGAATTATTGCATCAAATCAAAATACTTAAAAAGCATCTTGTTGATCAGCCAGAGGTATAGCTGTAAAGTAGGTCGAAGAAGAGGCTTCTGCTTAAAAGATATATAAAAGATAAAAATGTGCATTATATGAGGAAAAATATGTCCTGTTTTTCAATCATGGCGCTTCCATTCTCTAAAGGGTTGCGCTAATATGGCGCCGAGTTTAACTTCAACCATAAACTTTGAGGCGTTACTATGCCGATGAATTCAATATTAGATGTGTTTGCTAAGTCGCCACTAAAGCCACTTATGCAACATATAGATACCGTCCGTACTTGTAGTCAAAGCCTGGTACCCTTTTTTGAAGCAACCTTCAAAGGAGAGTGGGACGAGGCTCAAAAGCATCGAGCGCAGATTTGTGCTCTTGAGAATACGGCGGATGACTTAAAACATAAATTGCGTATGCGATTACCCAGCGGTCTTTTCATGCCCGTTGAACGTACGGATATGCTGTCTTTATTACAACAGCAAGATAAAATTGCGAACAAAGCAAAAGATATATCAGGTCATGTAATCGGGCGCCATATTCAAATCCCAGAAGCGTTACAGCCTTCTTTTCTTTCTTATTTACACCGCTGTTTAGATGCAGTCAATCAAGCTCATGAAGCCATTCAAGAGTTAACAGGGTTGCTTGAGTCGAGTTTTCGCGGTAGAGAAGTCGAGTTGGTCGTCAAAATGATTGAACATTTAGATAAAATTGAAGATGATACCGACGTACTACAAATCGATATGAGACAACAAATGTTTAAACTCGAAAAACAACTCAATCCTGTGGATGTGATGTTTTTCTATAAGATTATTGAATCGGTAGGCAGCTTAGCTGATCTTGCTGAAAGTGTAGGATCGCGCTTAGAGATCATGCTGGCGCGTGCTTAAGAATCAAGGTATAAGAATATGATAGATGTACTTGCTCATCATAATCAGCTATTGCTTATGTTGGCAATTGGATTTGGTTTTTTGATGGCATTTGGTATTGGTGCAAATGATGTAGCAAACGCGATGGGCACATCGGTAGGGTCAAAAGCTTTGACTATTAAGCAGGCTATTTTGATTGCTATGATTTTTGAGTTCCTCGGTGCTTACTTAGCTGGAGGAGAAGTAACCAGTACAATTCGAAAAGGAATTATTGATGTAGATTTATTTACTCAAGCGCCTGAATTATTGGTGTTTGGGATGACTGCATCTCTATTGGCCGCTGGAGTATGGCTGATTTTGGCAAGTTATTTAGGGTGGCCAGTGTCGACTACTCACTCTATTGTCGGTGCTATTATAGGCTTTGCTGCTTTAGGGTTAGGCGTTGATGCGGTGAAGTGGAGTCAAGTTGGAGGTATTGTATCCTCCTGGATTGTCACACCTTTTATCTCGGGAGCGATTGCATACACCTTATTTATGACTGCACAAAAGCTGATCTTCGATACACAACAGCCCTTGGAAGCCGCTAAAAAATATATACCGTATTACATGGGGTTGGCTGGTCTTATTTTATCGCTAGTGACGATTCAAAAAGGCTTTAAGCATGTTGGTTTAGGGCTTACAAGAGAGCAAAGCTACATGTTGTCAGGTGTTGCAGCATTGGCTCTGGCTCTATTGGGTAAATATTTAATTCGAAGTAAAAACTTAAATTCTCATCCTGATGATTCTCGTGAAGATGAATTTAGAAAAGTAGAACAAGTCTTTGCTATTTTGATGATCATTACTGCATGTTGTATGACTTTTGCACATGGCTCAAATGATGTGGCCAATGCAATAGGACCTTTGGCAGCGGTTGCTTCGACTTTAGAGCATGGTGTGGTGGCTGCACATACTACGATCGCTTGGTGGATTTTACCTCTGGGTGGGTTGGGTATAGTAATCGGCCTTGCGGTATATGGGCATAAAGTGATTGCAACCATAGGTACAGGTATTACCCACTTAACGCCAAGTCGTGGTTTTGCAGCTGAGTTAGCAACAGCTATTACGGTGATTTTGGCTTCAGGTACAGGTTTACCTATCTCTACAACGCAAACTTTAGTAGGTGCTGTGCTCGGTGTAGGTATGGCTCGTGGTATTGCAGCTTTGAATTTAGGTGTGGTGCGTAATATTGTCATTTCTTGGGTTATTACTTTGCCTGCAGGCGCATGCCTTTCTATTATTTTCTTTTATACTTTACAGTGGATTTTTATACCGACTGCTTAGAGTTCATTTCTGAAAAATTGAGTCGGTATAGATTTGCCGACTTGATTTTTTTTACTAAAATCCCTAGCATGATGAATCACATTTTAAGTGAGAGTGAAATGGTATGAAAATTTTATGTGCAGTCCTGATATCAGTACTTAGTTTTGTAAGCTTTGCTGAAGAGAACTCGAAGACAGAAGTAGGCTATATTTCAGATAATTTGATGACTTATATGCACTCCGGTCCTGGTATGAATTATCGTATTATCGGGCGTGTTTATGCTGGACGTCGCATCTCGGTAACACATCATACAGAAAACGGTTTTACACAAATTTTAAATGACAAAGGTCAATTAGGTTGGGTTGAGACGAGTATGATTACAGCCAATCAAACCTTTAGATATAAAATTGATAAGTTGGTTAAAGAAAAAGAAGCAGCAACAACGAAAGTACGAAATGTTGTTGCTCGAGCAGATACATTGCAAAAGAAATTACTCAATGACACCCGAAGTCTCACGGACCAGTTGCAGCGTGCAAAAACTGAGTTATCTTCTTTACGTCTTCAATTTTCTTCTTCTGAACGCACCCGAGAAAGTGCCGAGCGTTCTTTAGCTATGTTGCGAGATGATTTACGTGGAACCATGTGGCGCCAAGGTGCTTGGATAGCATTGATCAGCTTAATATTTGGATTTTTAATGGCTTTCCTACCTCGACCCACAAGGCGTAAAAACTCTAAGCGTTGGATGTCTTAAGTGTTATTCAACTGAACTTAGACGGGGGGTGTTGTATGTGTGTAAGCATAATGCAATAATCCTTCGCGTAAGGCTCCATGAGCGCGTCGAATATGTTCTAAGTTGAGTGCCTCAAACAGAGCGTTGAGTATAAGTAAGCCTGCTATAAAAGTGGGTTTTCTACTTTCTTTTAATCCTACCAAGTTAGGTGCAGTGATAGTGCGCCCAATGTTTTGCTCAAGAAGAAGTTTGATCCACTTTCTTGTAATCACAGGCTCTTGATGGGCACGATTTGGAAGTTCGGTTAATGCTTGAATGATGCCTGATGTGCCCACGGTACTATGAGGTATGCACTGTTGTAGTGCGGATAAGTGTAGAGCAAGATGATGATTTACTTCCTGTTGTACTCTACTTATGTCATGTTCTTTTAAGCGTTCTTTTAAAAAATAAGACTGCACATTGAGACACCCCAGAGGAATACTGCATTGAGCTAGTATACGCTGTTGTTGTCCCAGAATAATTTCTGTACTGCCGCCTCCAATGTCAATGATTAAGCAAGGATCTTGTAGTTCTGTTGTAATGCGTGTGCCTTGATAAATGAAATGACATTCTTGCTCAGGAGATAAAACTTGAATAGGATAAGGGATACTATCTCGAGCCATTTGATGAAAATATTGCGGCTGGCTCATTTCTCGCAGGGGTGCTGTTGCAAAAATATGTACATGTTGTGCATCGATTTGATGTTGCTTGAGGCAGTCGTAGAAAAAAGATAAACACTCTTGTGCTCTTTGTATGCTGGCATCATGAAGCTGACCATCAGCAGAAATATGTTCGAGTAAGCGCACTTTTCTTTTGTATGCTTTTTGTACACTGGGTTCATGCGGATGTGATGCAGCAATCATCAGGCTAAAGCTGTTGGCTCCGAGTGTAATTAAAGCAAAAGAAGTTCCATTCATGAGTTACGCCTGTTTAAATTTCGATTGACTCTATGCTTTTGCGGTTGGCCTTGCCGCTTTAAGGGACGTTTTTTAGGCGATTTGGGTAAGTCGTCTAATAAAGCTTTGGCATCATATTGACTTACAGGGATAGCATGCGTGATGTATTGTTCTATAGCGAGTAAGTTGAGGGCATATGTTTCACAAGCAAAGCTGATTGCGTGTCCCGTTGCACCAGCGCGCCCAGTGCGTCCAATACGGTGTACGTAATCTTCACAGTCATCAGGCAAATCAAAGTTAAATACATGCGTGACTTGATCGATATGTAGGCCTCGAGCTGCGACATCGGTTGCGACCAAAAAATCAAGTTTGTTGGATGTAAACTGTTCTAAAATTTGCAACCGACGTTTTTGAGGTACATCACCTGTGAGTAAGCCAACACGATGGCCATCTGCTTCAAGCCAGCCCCAAAGTGTTTCACATTGGTGTTTGGTATTTGCAAAAATAATAGCTTTTTCAGGCCATTCCTCTTCAATTAAGGTCAGAAGTAGAGGTATTTTATGTTCAGAAGATGGGAAAAATATTTCTTCTTTAATAGCTGTATTGGTTTTTTGTTGAGGCGCAATTTCAACCAGCTGTGGATCATTCATATGCTCGTAAGCGAGCTCTTGTACTTTCATAGAAAGCGTCGCTGAAAAGAGTAAATTAAGTCTTTGACTTGGTTCAGGCATACGTCTAAGTAAGTAGCGAATGTCTTTAATAAAGCCTAAATCAAACATGCGGTCAGCTTCATCGAGTACTAACACCTCTATATTTTGTAGAGGTAAAAAGCCTTGTTTATAAAAGTCGATAATGCGACCTGTTGTACCTATTACAATGTCGACTCCAGACTCTAATTTACTTTGTTGCTTTTCATAAGGTTCGCCACCATAAATAGCTGCCATTTTAAGTTGCAGTTTATCTGCAATAGATTTTCCATCTTGATATATTTGCAGGGCGAGCTCTCGTGTAGGTGCCAAAATCAAAGCGCGAGGTGATTTTGCGGAAGAAGAAGGAGAGCGTAAGAGCTTTTCAAACATCGCAATGAGAAAAGAGAGTGTTTTACCTGTCCCCGTTTGCGCTTGACCTGCAATATCTTTTCCTTGTAAGGACAAAGGTAAAGACTGAGCTTGTATAGGAGTACAAAACTCAAAACCTGCATCCTCAAGTACATCGTGTATAACCGGAGATAGCTTAAAGTCACTGAATTTTGTTGTTGTTAAATGTTTATTTTGCATAAGGCTATGCTACCTCAAAAGAGCAAAGTTGCTCTAGTAAATGTGTATAATGTCATATTATTTATCTTTAGGATACTATTTTACCACTAAATAACAATCAAATTAAAATCAGAAATTTTATTTAGTTTTGACTTGAATTGTGTTGACAATACCCCAACATAAGGTATAACAGATACATTAGATCATAAACGGAGATATATATGAGTGATAAAATACTTGACGTAAGCGATGCATCTTTTGAAACTGATGTAATTCAGGCATCTCAACCCGTTCTTGTAGATTTTTGGGCAGAATGG
>DDNL01000025.1:9800-11005 GCA_002341165.1 Shewanellaceae bacterium UBA2521 | reverse complement strand
TTTTGGGCAGAATGGTGTGGCCCTTGTAAAATGATTGCCCCAATTCTCAGTGAGATTGCGGACGAATTTGATGGTAAAGCAACTGTCGCTAAAGTGAATATCGAAGAAAACCGCGAGTCTGCTGCTAAGTACGGTGTGCGTAGTATTCCTACTTTACTTGTATTTAAGCAAGGTGAGTTGGTCGATACGCAAATTGGCGCTAAATCTAAGTCAGAACTACAAGATTTACTCAATCAGCACATATAAGTTTTTTTATTTTAAAATAAAAAAACTAGACGAATGCCTCAAAAGCTGCTAATTTCTTTTATGTGGTTTGTATTGCTCAGAATGTATGCTATGATACTTCAAGTGAACAAAACCACATAAAAATCTAATCAAACTTACTTCAAAGTTTCAATTCAATTATTTCTTAAACAAGATCTGTCATAATGAACTTAACAGAATTAAAAAACACCCCTATTTCTGAGTTGGTTGAACTTGCTTCCCAAATCGGTATTGAAAATCACGCAAGAACGCGAAAGCAAGATATTATATTCTCTATTTTAAAAGCACACTCTAAAAGTGGCGAAGATATTTTTGGAAACGGCGTTTTAGAGATCTTGCAAGATGGCTTTGGCTTTTTGCGTAGTGCTGATTCATCTTTCCTTGCAGGCCCGGATGATATTTATGTCTCTCCCAATCAAATTAGACGTTTTAACTTACGTACAGGGGATACTATTTCTGGTAAAATCCGCCCTCCAAAAGATAGCGAGCGTTATTTTGCGCTATTAAAAGTCAATGAAGTGAACTTTGATAAGCCAGAAAATTCACGCAATAAGATCTTATTTGAGAACTTGACGCCTCTTCATGCAAATCAGCGTATGCGTATGGAGCGTGGTAATGGCTCAACAGAAGATATTACTGCTCGTGTTTTAGATTTGGCTAGCCCGATTGGTAAAGGTCAAAGGGGCTTAATCGTTGCTCCGCCTAAAGCGGGTAAAACTTTATTACTACAAAATATTGCACAAAGTATCAGCTCTAATCATCCAGAATGCGAACTTATGGTCTTGTTGATAGATGAACGACCAGAAGAAGTGACAGAGATGAGCCGTCTTGTGAAAGGTGACGTTGTGGCATCAACCTTTGATGAGCCTGCAAGCCGTCATGTACAAGTTGCAGAAATGGTCATTGAGCGTGCGAAGCGTTTAGTGGAGCATAAAAAAGAT
>DDNL01000025.1:0-9486 GCA_002341165.1 Shewanellaceae bacterium UBA2521 | reverse complement strand
AGTGGAGCATAAAAAAGATGTTGTGATCTTACTGGATTCGATGACACGTCTTGCACGCGCTTATAACACCGTGATTCCTTCTTCAGGTAAAGTGTTAACCGGTGGTGTCGATGCACATGCATTGCATCGTCCAAAACGCTTCTTCGGTGCTGCGCGTAATATCGAAGAAGGTGGTAGTTTGACCATTATTGCTACAGCTTTGATTGATACAGGCTCAAAAATGGATGAGGTCATCTACGAAGAGTTTAAAGGCACCGGTAATATGGAGCTACATCTTTCTCGTAAGATTGCAGAAAAGCGTGTATTCCCAGCTATTGATTTTAATCGTTCTGGTACCCGTCGTGAAGAGCTTCTTGCAAGTACAGAAGAGCTTCAAAAAATGTGGATTTTGCGTAAAATTCTTAATCCTATGCAAGAAACAGAAGCAATGGACTTTTTAATAGATAAGCTCGCAATGACTAAAACCAATGAAGAGTTTTTCACTGCGATGAAAAGAGCTAAATCATAACTCAAGATACTCTTTGTCATAAAAAGCATAATAAAAAAGCCAACTCAATGTTGGCTTTTTTGCGTCTTGGTATCCATTTAAGATTTTAGTTTGGCAAAGGCATCAGCAAATGCACTGGCCATTGCTTCATTTTTAAGGTTACTAACGTTATTTTTGCCCTTCGATGGATCTTTTTGTTTTTTTTGTCTGTGTGGCATGACTTGTTTCAAGGCTTTTTTCGGTGCACTTGGATTCGATGATTCAGCTTTACTTTGTAAGCGCATGCTGAGGTTGATGCGTTCACGTTCTACATCGACTTGAGTGACTTTGACCTTGACTTGATCGCCTGTTTTAATGATTTTTCTTGGATCATCAACAAAACGATCAGCCAACTCTGAGATGTGGATTAAGCCTTTTTGAGGCAAGCCTATATCGACAAAAGCACCGAAGTTGGCAACGTTACTGACAACACCTTCAAGGAGCATATCAGGTTTCAGATCTTCAATTTGAATGATGTGATCTTGAAATTGTGCATAACTGAAAGTACCACGAGGATCTTGTGGCCGTTTGCTTAATTGGTTCAAGATATCTGTAATCTCTTGTGTGTTAAAAGAGTCATCACAATAATCTTCAGGATGAACATCTTTCAACTTTGGATGAGCTATAACATCTTGCAGTGCAATATCATGAGTTGATGCAATACGTGTGATGAGACTGTAAGCTTCAGGATGTAGTGTTGAAGCATCAAGAGGCTGCTCTCCTGACATAATACGCAAGAACCCTGCAGCTTGTTCAAAGCTTTTTTTGCCCAAGCGTGGTACGTTCAGAAGTTCTTGCCTTGAGCTAAATCCACCTATTTGATCACGAAATTGCACAATGTTTTTAGCGGTCGTTTTATTGAGTCCTGATACATGTTGCAATAGTGCAACCGATGCTGTATTTAAGTCGACACCAACTTGATTGACTGCATCCTCGATAACAGAACGAAGAGATGCGGTTAATTGCGCTTGATTCACATCATGTTGGTATTGTCCTACACCAATGGCTTTTGGATCAATTTTGATAAGCTCGGCCATCGGGTTTTGCAATCGCCTTGCGATCGAGACAGCACCGCGAATCGATACATCCAGATCAGGGAGCTCTTGACTTGCATACTGGGAAGCTGAATAAATTGAAGCACCTGACTCTGAAACGATCACTTTCTCTACCTGGAGTTCAGGGTGTTCGGTGAGCACTTCCTCAATGAGTTTATTGGTTTCGCGTGAGCCCGTGCCATGGCCGAGCGCAATAAGCTCCACACGTCCCATAGTGATCAGTTGCTTGATCGTGCGCTTGGACTTACTCCATGCATTTTGCGGTGCATGAGGAAAAATAGTGGTGTGGTGTTTAACTTGACCTGTAGCATCGATCACTGCAAGCTTTGCACCTGTGCGCAAACCTGGATCAATACCCAGTGTGGCACGTGGACCTGCAGGAGGACTCATCAATACATCTTTGACATTGCCAGAAAATACATCAATAGCTTCCTTCTCAGCACGCTCACGCAAAGTGCGCAAACACATTTTTTCTGCAAGTGACTCTAACTTGTATTGCCAAGTACGTTCAACACATTGATCCATCCAAGTCGCTATCTCATGCTTAAGCTGCTTTGGATTATATAAAGCTTTGAACTGCCCTATGAGCTGCCTTGTCTGTTTCTCATCAAGAGAAATAGACAGTTTTAAACAACCCTCTTGTCTGCCTCGAAGCATTGCCATAATACGATGAGAAGGTGCTTTGCTTACTGACTCTTGGTGGTTAGCATAGTCGAGATATTTTGCTGCAGACTTTGTTTTATTAGGCTCTGAATGCTGCTTCGCATAAAGCATTCCATATTTTTGGTAGGTTTGTCTGAGACCTTGTAGCACTTCGGGCGCATGACTGATCTGCTCAGCAATGATACTTTCACAACCTTCTAAAATGCGCTCATGAGTTGAGAAGTCGGCATGTTTATTCAAAAAAGGTGCGGTCAATTGGGTGAGAGTTTGATCTTTGAGCGTTAATAAATCTTGGGCAGCGCTTTCAAGCCCTGCTTCTTGCGCAGCTTGACTTATACGCGTTTTCTTGGGTTTAAAAGGACGATATATATCTTCCAGCGCTGTTTTGCTGTGACAGTGTAAAAGAGCTTGTTTGCGCTCAGGAGTCAGTTGATTTTGTTCTTGTAAGTTTTTGAGTATAATTTGTCGCCTATCTTCAAGCTGGCGCAGATAAGCAAGCTGTGTATGTAATTCACGTAATTGAATATCTGTAAGTCCTTGGGTTTGCGGTTTGCGATAACGCGCAATAAAAGGTACAGTAGCGCCTTGGTCGAGCAGTTTGATGGCTGTCTGGACTTGTTCAGGCGAAGCATTTAATGCATCTGCAATGATGTGATGGATAGGCTTCATGACTCTCGCAACAATTTGTTTTAGTAATTGATTACTTTAACATAAGTTAGAGATCAGTGGTATAGATGAAATAGATTAAAATGTTTAAAACAAAGGTTCAATTAACGTAAAATGAAGCGCACTCATTTCATTACAAGACAAGGTTGGCAAGCCTTAGATCAGGAGCTGAAATTTCTCTGGAAGACTGAGCGACCACGTGTAACTCAAGTGGTAACCTGGGCAGCTCAGCTTGGCGATCGCAGCGAAAATGCCGATTATAAAGAGAACAAGCGATTACTGCGCTCGATAGATCGTCGAGTCCGATACCTGATGAAACGATTGGATGAGACTGAAATCGTTGATTATCACCCACAGCAAGAGGGCAGAGTCTACTTTGGCGCTTATGTTGCTTTAGAAAAAGAAGATGAATCTATGCTGTACTGTCGCATTGTCGGGACAGATGAAATCGATCTAAAGCAAAACTTTATCTCTGTTGTATCACCTTTAGCACAGGCATTATTGGGTAAAGAAGAAGGGGATGAAGTCCTTGTGGATGTTCCAGAAGGCCAAAAGATCTATTATATCGTCAACATCCAATACACACCTTTTGATGATGCATGACGCATCGCAAAGATGAGACACTCTTCGCACTTTTTAATGTAAATAATAATCTATTAAAGGCTACTTTTTTAAATTTTTATTTATTATATTTTATTTATATTTTATTTATATATGAACTTCCAAATCACTTTACACAAAGTAAAATATATCTCTTTTAAAAGTATAAGAGAGATAAAGATTTATCGATTATTTTATCATTAGCATTTCTATTTTTAACAGGATGTTCTGGCGGTTCTGATTCTAGCTCAAAAGAGTTAAAACCTATGTCAGATTTAATATTCAAGAAGCTTATTGGATTTTCAGATTCACAAGGAGAGCCTCAAATTACATTAGCTAAGCTCACAGTTAGCTTTGATGAAGATAAAGAAAAAGCAGGCGCTCTTGCTGGTTTTTATGGTGAATATAAAAATAATACATCTGAGCATATATACAGTGACATAATAAAATTTATTGAGAAGGCACCGGCAGAAGAACAACTCGAGGCGGAACAGTTATACAATCTTTTCCTTGAATTTATCGATTCAGGTTTCACATGCCCTGAAAATAAGACCTGTCCATTTGATGTGAAACTTAAATCAGATGGAACTTGGGGTTCAGGTGAAAAAATAGTGGTAAAAAATTCTTTAGATAAAAGATTAACTTTGAATATATCAGGCTTTGATGATGAGGCGTTAAATGGTTATTTTTATTTATCGAAAGAGCAAAGAAAACAAATTTTTACTAATGATAATGAATCAGATCTTTTAGAAAACGATATCAATCATAGCATTGGTTTACCGCTGGATGAAATACTACCAGAGCTAGATGAGAGAGCGGAGGAGCTTAATTTTGATGAGCCCAAAGCCATGTCAGATTTATTGTTTAATAGACTTCTTCTTCGCTCTTCTTATCTGGAAGGGCAGCCTGTGGTTATATCAGGCAAACTCATAATTAATTTTGATCCGGATGAAGAAAAGGTTGGTAATCTTGCTGGCTTTCATGGTGAATATGATATCCCTTCTGATAACATAGTTTCAGAAATACCTAAACTCTTGAAAAGAGATATGGAGAAATCAATATTTGATGCGCCGTTAGAAAATAAAATGAATATTGGTAGATTGTGGATTTTGGTTGGGCAGGCTGTGAAATCAAAATACACATGTCCCGTAAATCAAATTTGTCCATTCGACATCAATTTTGTAAGATCTGTTATGTTCAATTCAGGAGAAAACATTACTTTTAAACGTTCTTTAGATAAAGATATAACTTTATCTTTATCGGGCTTTCCTGATGAATATTTAAATGATAACTTCTATTTGTCGCGAGAACAAAAAATTAAGTTAAACATAGATGAAAAATGAAAATAGTAAAGCATAATTAGTTTTTACTTATAAATATATCAAATATAAATAGATATAAAATATTGTATAGGACACAGTAAAAATTAATACATAATCTCACTACTAATTGTCCAACATATCTAACTTAAACCAAGGTTTATACCTTGGTTTTTTATACCCAAATTATTTCTTCATAAAAAGAAAGTAAATTAAAAAATAAGATAAAAAATAGATAAGATAAAAATAAAAAATAGACACTCATAAATAAAAAATAGACACTCATAAATAAAAAATAGACACTCATGATATTACTCAAATAAAAAATAGGCACTCATGATATTACTCAAATAAAAAATAGACACTCATAATATTGCTTATGTAATTAAAAAATATCAAAATACTTAATTTAATATTTTAGTAAAAAGAACAAGACATCCACTTGTAAAAAGTAAAAAATAAGACACCTATTTATAAGTAGGATAAAACAAAAAAGTAAAGCTAAGCCACCGACTTATATAATGAACTAAAACATCCCCTCATATAATGGAGCTAAAATTTAAATTTTTGATTGAATATTGAGGCTTATAAAGTGAAGATTATTTTTGAAAGTATGCTCTGAACCAAGCATAAGAGTCCAGAAAGTATATTAAAGATACAATATACTCTCTCTGCGAGAGAATAAGCTTTTTCACAGATAGGTTGGAGCTAAGAGCAGTGTAAAAAATGACAAAATGGCTAAAATTAGCCCGCTTCTAAATAACGCTGACTGGCTGTAATGCCTACTCGGTTTTTATAGTTTTGCTTGTGATAAAAAGCAGTTAATTTTTTTACTCTACCTACAGCACCTTTAAAAGTCGATTCAAAACAGCGGTTTAGACTTATCCACTGTGTTGTAGAGAGTTTGATTTGCGTTAGAATTTTAGTTTCCTTCTCGGATAGAGCACCTTTTTTGTCTTCTCGAATGATGCGCCCTGTTGCATCGACTAATTCTAAATAATCCTTCAAGTCAAAGTTAAATGTATTAGATACTAAATCACTGGTAGACGCTTTAAATGGCTTTAATGATTCAGGTTGCTGACCTCTCATGGCAGCTTTGACTCTCATTTGAATACTTGTGTGGTCTGAGTCTTCAAGGCTTTTAGCTTTTTGTGCTCGTATAGGATTTAAATCAACATACGCCATACAGGTTAAAACAGCTGTATCATCGAGTAAAGCTTGAGATTTAAAGCGACCTTCCCAAAAATGGCCTGTGCACTTATCTTCAGTATTAGCTTTTCGTGCGATAGGTTCGTTCAAAGCGCGCATAAACCAACTGATATCTTGAAGTCTTGAACGGTACTTTTCTATATAATCTGACAGGGCATCAAGCTCAATAGGGTTGAGGTTTTCACCTTGCATATATTTTTGTGTTATGGGCGCGCCTTTATATATTTTATGCCACCTTTGGAGCACTTCATCGGTTGTCCATTTTTTACATTTTTCAACATCGACACAAAGTACAAGATGAATATGATTGCTCATGACAGCAAAAGAGCAAATATCTATAGCAAAGTACTGAGCAAGAAAGAGGATTCTGTCTTCGATCCACTGTCTGCGATGCTCATAACATTGACCTGTTAATGTATCTTTTCCGCAAAGATAAGCGCGTCGAACACAGCGGGAAATACAATGATAATAAGGTGTTGCGGTGAGGTTGATGTAGTCTTTTCTGGGTTTAGGCATAAGAGCAGTCCATGTATAAATATAAAAATGTAGATATATATTACACTTGAATGATTTGCGGTTTAAGTTGCTTTTTTGGTAGTAAATTGAATGAGTGTCTAGGTTTTGGTAAATTAAATGAGTAAATTGAATGAGTGTCCACTTGAATGATTTGCGGTTTAAGTTGCTTTTTTGGTGGTAAATTGAATGGCTGTCTAGGTTTTGTTTGTCTAGGTTTTGTTTGTAAATTGAATGACAAATTGAATGACTGTCTAGGTTTTGTTTTTGAACAAGACTTCCTTAAAATTAAAAAGCTTACTTTAAGAACCATTTTAAAAAAAGAAAAAGAGCATGATAAAACACGCTCTTTAAACTCTCTTATCATGAAGCAGTGGAGATAGAAGCTGAAGCAGGCTGAGTATATTTATCTAAAGCCAAGGCTGCAAAGTAACAAAGGCCGCCGAATGAGATTAATAAGCCTACAAGCCATGAATTATATTGTTTTATAATTTGAGCTGCAATAGGAAAGCAGGCTCCGAAAAAAAGCACACTTAAATTGAATCCAACGGAAAAAACAGCAATACAGTTTTTAGATTTTACAGCTTGATACGAAACAAACCCTGCACAACCTAAACAAACACTCATAAGAATTGTAATACAAAATTGAGCTGTGATTAAAGCAGGCAAGCTTCCTGAGCTTTGAATCATGAATATCGGTATGCCTAAAGCGATCATCCATTTACAGTTTTTCTTATAAGCTTCGTGACAATCACTATATCGATCAATTATATAAGCAGAGACCAAACAACACAAAATAGTGAGTACTTTTAATAAAAGAGGGAGCATAGTGTGCCAAGGCGTATTTTCTGTTAAGGTTCTAATTTGAACTGTCATCGCAATAGAGCTGTGTAAAAGCATTGTGGAAGGTGCAAAGATAAAAAAAACTTTTAGGCCGCTTATGATGTCATCACGCCGTGATAATTGTGCTGCTTCAATAGATTTGATTCTTTTTTGAGCTTCAGAAGCTTGTGTTGGTTTTAGTTTTGAGCGTAAGTAGAAACTAAGAGATATATTAAATAATCCCAAAAAAAGTGGTATACGCCAACCAAAATCATACATCTGCTCTGATGTTAAGAAAGACTTCACTAACCCGCAAATTGCGAAGGTTAAAATAAATGCCATAAGAACAGCAGAAGCTAAACAGGCATTAACTCTTGCTCTTTGGTAGGGTTTTGCTTCATCTAAAAGGAAAGCATAAGCTGTTGTAGACTCTCCTGCATAAGAAAAAGCTTGAATGAGTTGAAGTGTGAAAAATAAGCAAGGCGCTATAATACCTATATCAGTGTACGTAGGTAAACAAGCTATAGCCAGAGTAGATACTCCAGTTAAAATGCTGATGAGAATTAGAGCTGATTTTTTTCCATATTTATCGGCGTATGACCCGATAACAGCGCCGCCTATAGGGCGAGCTATATAACGCAGAGCAAATGTAATCCACACTAAAAATAGGGCATCTTTTCCAAAAATACTTTCTGGGAAAAAGTTATATTTCAAGTAGGTAAAAAGAGAAATATAAACCGCCAGATCATAATACTCTAATGATTTTCCAAACGAAACAGCTATTGTTTTCTTCCATAATTTCATAATAATATCCTTTAAGATGAAAAAGGTAAGCAGTGAGATAAAACTTGTTTTTGATGTAACATTTCAAACATTACAGAGTTTGAGTAGTATTCATTACCTAATTTGCGTTTAATATTTAAAATAACTTTTCTTACAGCAGTTTCAGAACAATTATATTTATAAGCGATTTCTTTATGAGTTAAATTGAACATCAGGTGGCCAATATAAAGTTGTTCTTTTGGGGTCAATATTAAGCTTTGGAATTTAGCTTTTTTCGGTGCTGAATGAAACGAGTTTGTTTCAATAGAATGGAGCTTTTTAAGTTCATCGCAGGTTCTAAGCTCTAATGTTATGTGTGGCTTCTTTTTTCTTATTTTTTGTGCCTCATATGCTATGACTTTGAATAAATACTGTAGTTGCTTATATTCTTGCGGTGTAAGGTATCGATTGCAACCTATAGAAAACATTTCATAGCCTTCATCAAGTTTATTGAATAAGTCTAATTTATAAAAATTATCGGCAGCAAAATTTTCATATGACGCATACAGTTGATTCTCTTGACTCCAATAGGTTCCTGTCTTTTCGATTCTTTGAGGAAGTAGTAGGTCTAAATTTTTTTCAGAATATATGCAGTACCATTCATAAGATGTTGTTATCGGAGTACGTGTCCCATTATACATATCACAATGAGAATAGGTGCAATCATAAATTCCAATTTCATTTAAGTGAGATTCAGTCCAAGCTTGCATATCACGCGATACTTGCTTCATATTTTTGTGATGAATATTCATATTTGTTGTCCTTTTTTTCATACTTCGCATAGCTGCTGTCCTTATGTATGATTGATGGAGTGCCTTTGACCTATGCGCTTTCATATTAATGAGTTGATGATGTAGCGAAGTGCTCAGGGAATAGTTGTTTTCGTTTGTTTAGGTAAGCCCTTTGTGGAATTTTGGGCTGATGGTATTTATCTTTAATCGATGCAAAAATCTGTTTCACTCTAATAAGCGGTAATTTCATCTGCTCAGCAATTTCATCGTCTTCATACCACTGTACACGCAAGCTTAAAGCCTGGTCTTCTTGCGCTGATAAAGTCGGCTCTTCAAGCGGTTCAAAGAGGGATTCATCAAATTCAATCTTCATGGCATCAAGCTGTGCTTGCTCTTCTTTAGCAAACTGTGTTTGTTGTTGTAAAATTTCCTCCATGTTATGTACATCAAATACCATACTCGGATACTTGGTCTGTAAGCGTATCGATTCATATTTGAATTCGTTCAAAGCATCGACCATTTGATTCAAACTATCGATACCTAAATCTTCGGTATGGCCT
>DDNL01000020.1:87507-122418 GCA_002341165.1 Shewanellaceae bacterium UBA2521 | reverse complement strand
AGATTCAAGCTCTGATTTATATGGAGATTCAAGCTCTGATTTATATGGAGACTCAAGCTCATATTTCTATGAAGATTCAAGCTCTGATTTTTACGGGGATTTAAGTGCGAATGCTTATGGGGATTCAAATTCGGACTTTTTTACATATGTTAGCCCTGAGTTATGTCAGAACGCCGATACGGATCTCATATTTGATGTGAGCGATGAACAGAGCGAACCAAAACTTAAGACTTTAGCTGCTTATCGCGCTGAATCTGTACCTGTAGTGGAGGGTGCATCAGATATGATTGAAGTCTATCGCATCGAGGCAGAAGTCGTCAGCTTAACAGGATATGTGATGTTCTCTTTGCGTGATCATTTTGATGTGGAGCATGAGGTGTACTTTTCGATGAACCATGGCAATCCGATAAAAATTGATGCTGGCTACAATACAGAGTATGCTTTTATTTTACCTCAGCATGAGGTGCAGCACTTAAGTTGGATTTATAAAAGTGCAGGGCAAGTTCAGCATGTTAGCGAACTATCCTGGATTCAAGAACTGAACTTTTTTAAGACTGAACAGTTATCGCTATCAGCTATTAAAGAGGGGCAACTTGCATATCAGATGAGGGTTAAATAAGTATTTTTTTGTTATATAATATGCGTTTTTATAGGTTTAAATAGCTTTAAGGAGTGAAGAAATGTCTTTTTATCAATTTAAAAGTAGTTGTCTTGTATTGTGTGCTTTGATTGCTGATTGTACCAGTTGGTTACTTGGACTTATCGTACTGACGCTTGCTTTGATCTTAGGCATGTATGCTCATGCTTTAGGTTTAGGACTATTGCTCATTGCCTTGTTGTTGTTGCCTTTTTCTCGTCGATTTATTGAAGCCAAAACCGCTTGTCGTTTATCATGGCAAGTACGCATGACTTTGATACTTATCATAGCAGTGCTGATGGTGCTACTGAGTCCATCTGTTCAAAGCTTCTCACAGATGTGGCATGACAGCGCTTTTCATTATCAAAGTTATTCTTTTCATTCTTCATCTGTATCCTAGAAAGAGGTTTTATTATGTTGAACATAGGCCAACAGGCACCAGAATTTACGTTAATGGATCACAATAGCCAAGAGGTCTCACTGGCCGACTTTAAAGGGCAAAAAGTACTGGTTTACTTCTATCCTCGCGCCTCTACACCTGGCTGTACCGTACAAGCTTGTGGCTTAAGAGATCACCAAGCAGAGCTCTCACGACTTAATGTTGTGACTTTAGGTATCAGTGCTGATAAGCCAAGTGCTTTGGCGAAGTTTGTTGATAAGCAAGATTTGAATTTTCTTTTATTATCTGATGTGTCTCACGAAGTATGCGAAGCTTATGGTGTTTGGCAATTAAAGAAATTTATGGGACGAGAGAACATGGGCATTGTTCGCACATCATTTTTGGTTGATGAGCAGGGTAATTTAGCGCATATTTTTGATCAGTTCAAAACCAAGGACCATCACGAAGTTGTTTTAAACTATTTGCAGCAAGAAGCTTAACTTTATTATCCAATCAGGCGGCGTATATCGCCGCTTTCTTATTCCAGAACTTAGCTTGTTTGGCGCTTAAGTAACTCAGGCATGAGCGTGACTACTTGCTGTGTCAAATTATGAACATGATCGATAAAGCGCGAGTGATCAGCAAGAATATCTTGAATCGAAACCCACCGGCAGTCCATGGCATCATCTGACGCTTTGGCGATACCTGAGACATATCGACATAGTACAGGCACTAAAATGTAATGATGATGTTGACCATTGCGGTCGAACTCATTGACTTCGATGACACCAAAGGTGTGTTCAGGCAGACTTTGTACTTGCGTTTCTTCATATAACTCTCGGCATGCAGCATCATTGAGTGCTTCGCCTGGATGCACGGATCCGCCTGGAAAACCCCAGCCATACTTTTGTGGCTCTTTCGAGCGTTGAATAAGGAGCAGTTGATCCTCTTTATAGGTGATGGCAAGTGCAGCAACTTTAGGCGTTGTGAGTTGAGATGGGTGTTCAGACATGATGTGCTCACCTCTATGTTGAGCTGTTGTTATGAGTAGATATGCACCATCTTATTAGTTTATTTTGCTCCAGTCATCTACTTCTTGATTAAATTTCAAAGCTCGGTCTAACAACTTATTTAATGCATTATGAATGCGTTGATCTAAGCTTTGGTTGGCTTGTTGTAATAAGAGCGTGTTGTGGTTCCACAAATAAGGCGCGTTATCATGCTGTAAAAATTCAGCATAGCCTTCGAGCATGCCGATCATCTCTAGTGTATCGAGCTTAGCAAAATGATCGCGTTGCTCATATGTTTTGAGGTAGGCTTGAGCAATCTCCACGCGGCGATTTACAGCACCTTGCAAGAGTTTCTCTACAGCTTTTTGTTTATCATGTCCTTCATTTAAACTTGCTTTGATGTCTAAACAAAAATTAATTTCTTGCATATCTTTGAGGTTTGCAGTGCGAAACTGAGCTAGAGATTTTTGACGCTCAGCTTTGAGGTTGCTAAAACTTGTAGTTTTATTTGCCTCTTTAATATATGCCAAGCTGAGTTCTTTTGCTGTTTGATGAGCTCGATGCGCTTGTGTTGTAACAGGAAGCTGTACCAGATCAAGCCGTGTATCATGTTCTAATTGGTTAAGCTGATAGAGCGGTATATTTTCATAATCTAGTTTAAAGTGTGTGAAGGCATGAAAAGCTTCAGATTTATGACCATCTTGTAGTTGCTTTACTTTATACAAAGGCAAAGGTTCCTTGAAATGAAAGCGTTGTTTAAAGTCAAAATAGGGTTGATCGGCAGAACGCGGTGCTTGTCCATGAAAAACCATGTACAGCGCTCTATCTATCATGCGCCGATAACACATTTGATAAAAGCTTACTTTACCTTTTAGTTTTAATGACTTGGGTTTTTTTGTTTCTTTCTGGTGGGTCATTTTTTGTAATTGTTTAAAACGTGCAGCAATGGTTCGAGCATACAGATTGATCTTGGGAGTGAGTTTCTCTCGTGATTGTGTCCACCTTTGTGCATTGCGTTTATAAGCATGTGTTATCATATCTGAGCTTGTAGGGTTAGGCTTGGCAAATTTCTCTCGGCTTTTCATCAAACGTCTTTGGAGACGCTTTTGTAAAAATAGTTTAGAGCTTTTGAGTTTTTGTATACGTTCGCGGACGAGTTCGCGAAAGGATTCAAACTTCCACAGCATATCGGTAAAAGAAGAGTAACAGTAGTTATAATCATTAACCGCTTTGGTATTTTGCTCAGTATGTGCACGAGGTAAAATGTGGTCGCCATCCCAAATCATAGTGCGTACTATGTTTCGATGTAGCTGATTATGATAGTTTGAAACCAAATAAACATTTTCAGTAATATTATCAATAGCTTTAGTGACATAAGTTAAAATAAAATGATCGGCAAGACTAGGTGTATGAATATGTTGATTGAGTTTGCTTAAAGGCGTATCAAAGGACATACGACTGAGCTGGTGGTTGATATTCCGCAGAGACTCGACACCATCTGTAATGTCTCGATTAGGATAGTATTGCTGTATCTGCGCGCGCGATGCATGTAAATCGAGCAAATACTCCGATAGTTTGATAATGGGTAGTATGTCATTGATCACTGGCGGCTTATGGCTTGACTTGGGTGTTTCAAATCCGAGTAATTGATCGTTGACAACATGCGACAAGAGATAGAGCCCTTGGTATTGATGATTAAAAAAGACCTCTACATGTGTAGCATCACTGGCATTAAAAGCATAAGGTGCTGGAGTGTTTTGGCCGATAGCGGCTGCACGGCTGAATAAATCTTTGATCAGCTGATCTTTGAGCATGGTTGGATCTTCTGTTTCAGCTAAAAGTACCCACTTTGCACTTTTCATGTTAGAAAACGAAGTTAAGTGGTAGGGTTTTTTAAAGAAGATTTCACTATTTTTCTTGCTTGGATTCAGGCTATTCGCATCCCAACTTTTCATCTGAGCATTGCCCAGCATGCGCGATGTATTGCGTATATAGTAAGTCAGATTATCTGCTTGGCCTTGTCGTCCTAATTCAGGCATCGAAGGGGCTTGGATGTCCATGACCGCTGTCGGGCTGAAAACAAATTCATAAATTTGTTCTGTGATAGCATGACTAAATTGCACGGTACCTGATTTTAAGTCCATGATAGATGTTTTCAACTTCTCAACTTGACTGTCCTTATTGATAAAAGTGAACTCAAGCTCGGCTTCAGCTTGATCTGTGATTCGAGATAGATCAAGACTGAGCAGGATATACTCTTGATCCGCTTGAGTCAGGATATGATGAAATAACTCCTTACTTTGGTATTCAATTTTTAAAAACAGCTTTTGATCTTTTTGCTCTTTGACTTTAATACTTTGTGTGCCTGGCATATCAGGAGTGAAACTTCGATTCAAGATAGTTTGTTTTATCTCTTTTTTGATTGTTGTGTCTTGAAAGCCGATACGTTTAATCTGTTTTTCAATGCGCTTTTGTTGCGCTGGCCTTTTGGCTTTCTTTATAGCTAACTGTGTTTGTGTTGTGATCTCTTTTCGATATTGATTCTCAACTTTAGAAAAGGCTTTTGTAAATCGAGAGACTTGGTGGATAGGTTTTTCAGTTATACGAAATTTGCTGATGCTTTTTTCTAGCGATTTCAATTTTTTAAGTTTTCGAATAGGTGATGTGCGGCTTTGCTTAATCTTATTGATTTTTGCTGTAATTTTAGGCTGTTCAACCCAAAACTTTTGCATGAGTTTGATCTTGGAGGTGAGCTGTTGGGATCTTTTAATTTGGTTTTTCAGCAGTGATGTATGTCTTACTAGACCTTGCTTGAGTCCTTGTTCAATGTGCAGGTATAAAGGACTCTGTTCACGCCACAGAAAAGGCGATACTTGAGGCAAAAGAAGAGGTGCTGCGCTATGAAGGATATGAGGTATTTCTATAGCATCAATTTCAGTAAAGTGATCCTGATTCACTTGAGTCCAAAGATAAGAAAACTTGGCGTCAGACGAGGTCGGATTGAAGATCATCGAGTTTTTAATAGCTTGTATCTGTTTGTTGATCTTCTGTTGGGTGATTCGAGTGATCAGTTGTTCTATAAAAACAAGTTTATTGGGATCTTCAGGAGCTAAAGCTCGATAGTTGTGCAAAGTTTTTTGATACACATTGGCTTGTTGGATATGATGTTCAGCTTTTTTTTCTAGATTCTCTAGTGCGGTCTCTAGTATGGGTTCTAGAGCCTTGTTTTTGAGTTTTTTCACTTGTCCCTGTAGTGCATTATGGTTTTGCATGATCTTTTTCAATTCAACTTCTGGCTCGGACTCTGTACCTTTAATCCGAGGACTTTTGACAGGAACAAGGTTTTGTACAGTTTGTAACGCATCTGGCATGTCGAGTGTAGCGATCACCTGCTGCAGTGAACTATGTGTGCCGAAGTCGGCTACAGGCCCCTGAGACAGATCGGTATTAGGCTTTTGTATTAAGGTTTTGTAAGGTGGTGTGTGTTCTTCAAAGTGTTGGCGCGTAAAATCTAAACTGCTGTATGCAACAGGACGGTAAATGAATAAGTTCAGCGCATGCGCTGCAGTATGGAGAAAACACCTTTTGTACATACTATCGTCATCATATAAAGACTGAGGTATTTGTCCACTTTGCTTTTTCAGCAGCCTTTTTAAGTCATGATGCCGACTTGAGATTGTTTGTTTCAGTGATTGAATATGTCGTACTAGAGAGACTTTTTTAACTTGACCTCGCTGTTGCGCACGTTGATAAGCTGATGTTTTGATTCGACCTTGATTAGGACTATCTATGTTTTGTTGCATGGATGCGATGTGCTGAGAAATAGCTTGCGGTTGTAAAATATCTTGCAGCGCTTGGAGCCGTTGAGCAACCAGCTGATTAAAAGCCTGAAAACGCCATAGTTGATTCGTTAGAGCAGACTGACAAAAACCATAAGGCGTTTTAATATACTGTATCGAATCCTGATGAGCACGACCTCTGTATGCATGATGACTATGACCTATTAACATACGAGGTAGGTTTTTCATGAGTTGTGTATTGTACTCAGAAGCATAAAAAATGTTTTGTTTCACGTAATCTTTAGAGTCGGTGAGGTAAGTGAGAATAAAGTGATCTGCTATGGAGCTGAGGTTCACCTCTTGTTGTAATTGTTTCAGAGATGCGTTGCTATCCATCTTTGCGAGTTTTATGTTGAGCTCAATACGTTGCTTGTTGGCTTCTATAGCAGCAATATCTGATTGTGGATAGAGCTGTTGCATCTTGCTCGGTAGAGCATGTGTATCCAATAAGTATTCATTGAGATAATGCAAACTGGGTACTTGAGGTAGCTCATCATGAGGTACAGACTTGACACTTTCAAAGTTCAGCAGGTCATGATTAATGCTTTGAGAAAGAAGATAAAGACCTTGATAATGGCCATTAATAAAGACTTCAACATGTTGACTTCGGCTGGCAGAAGTATGATTTTTTTGCTCTGGATGTCCATTTGCAAGAGAGAACAAATCGGGTAAGAGTTTATGTCTTATTAATTCAGAGGGAAGTGCAATGAGCTGCCATGTAGAGCTGGGCACAGGTGTCAGATCAAGAAACTGCGTTGATCCAGCTTTCAATTCAATCTTACTGCTTGCAGGAAACAATGTAGGTTTGGGGTAATTTAAAGGTGTCAGTTGAGCTTGTGTCAAAGTGAAGTGTTTATTCTTAGCATGATAAGTGATGGACTGTACATCTCCTGCATCATGTAAGCTATTGAGATTCATAGCCTTGATCTCCATAACAGGAGTTGGACTTAAAACAACGGGGTAGACGGTACCTGTGGTATCGATGATCTTAAATTTACCTGAGATAAGCTCGGATACCTCAACAGAAAAAGTTTGCTTTTTATGATGGAGACTGGTGAAGTGAATTTGAATTAACTTATTCTTTAAATCAGGATTTTGTTGTACATCTAGTGCAAGAAGAATATATTCTTTTTGCTGAGCATCCTCTTTGATAAAGTTCATGAAAACAGGTTGGCGCTCAAAATTAAACGTTAATTTTTGATACAAAGTATGCCGTTGAAATTGAATACCATGTTGTGATGCAAGCGCTGATTTTTTCGCTTCGGTGAGCTCTTCTTTTGTATGCTGTATGGTTGGATTACCTAAGTCGATCGTATGAATATCGTTTTCTAGACTTCTTAAACCTTCAATGGTGCGTATTGGTGCAAATAAGTTTTTTAAGCTTTTTTTGGCCTGTTTCTCATAGGCTGCATTGAGTTGTTCAAAATGAGCTTGATATGCTGAGTCATTTTCAATGAGAGGTTGTAATATGTTGATACGCTCCGCAGCATAAGTTAAACGTTTCACTTGTTGATACGCTGACTGAATCAGAGAAATACGCTGTATTTGGTGCATTATATCTGTTTTTTGTTGCATAAAATTTTGGGCTAAAGGACTTAATTCGGTAATCTTTTTTTCTTGCTGACGTACTTTAACTTGCAATTGCTTTTGGTAGTTGGCCTCTGGTATTAGTTTTTTATATGTTGAGCTTAAGGTTTGGAGCTGACGTTCATGGTAGATGTATTGAACCTCTTCAAGCCCCAGCTTTTGAAGGCGTTGTATTCTAGCAGCTTTAATCGATTGTTTGAATTTTGGACGATAAGGTTCAAAACTTTGATACTTCTCTGCAACATAATTGATTTTTTTAAGCTTTTTTAAAGCATAAAATTCCTTTTTTGCTAACTGAATCGCGGTGTTGAGATAGAGCTTTTCAAGCTGTAAAACTTGTTTCATGAAGCTTTTTTTCTGGGCATGTGACTTGAAGCGTTCAACCATATATTGGGTAGCTCTGAGATCATTCAACGTTTTTGCTTTTGTAACTTGAGATGTTGCTAAGCTTATGACTTTTTTTCTATTTTTTTGCAAATACTCTGCATAAAGAGCTTTGATTTGCTTTAAATAGACGGCAGAAGATTGTGTGAGTATGCCTGAATTATAAAGCTGCTTGGACAACATATGAAGCTCAGATAGACTCTGAGCGCGATCTAATCTTTTCTTGATCAAGTAATCTACTTTAATGGAATAAGCCTCTTGAAGCTCACTATGAATATAATAGAGCTCTTCTTGTTCTTTCTGATTGAGATCTTGCATGAATTTTTGGGTTTGAGCATAAATAGGAAACAGCTCGTTAAATTCAGCCGTTTGAGAAACTTGGGATTTAAGCATTACATAATCAGAGATAGCGCTTTTTAATATCGTAGGCTGCTTTGATAAGTCGGTTGGATTATTGGGTATAAGGGATTCTTGTGGTTCTGCGCATCCACTGACAGCTTGGAGAAATAAGAGATAAAAAGTCAAGAAGACCCAACGCATGATCAGTTTACCTTATAGCATAAGTGACCTTATGTCATGAAAAAGAATACTTAGTTCAAGTATAGAACTATTCAGCCTACTTTGA
This sequence comes from Shewanellaceae bacterium UBA2521, assembly GCA_002341165.1. Taxonomy (GTDB): domain Bacteria; phylum Pseudomonadota; class Gammaproteobacteria; order Enterobacterales; family Shewanellaceae; genus UBA2521. The sequence continues at coordinate 113,957 of DDNL01000020.1, read as the reverse complement.
GAGTCGATCATCAGAGACTTTTTTGGGCTTTTTCGAGTTGTATTTTAATTTTTGAAAAGCTTTATTTTTGTTTTTTTTTAAATCGCTATATGTTTTTTCTCGTCTTATTTTCATCTACTTTTCGAGCCTCATAGATTGGTACTGTATTGTGCTTTTATCTTTTTCTTTTAGAAGAACTTTATTTCTTACAGGTCGTTAAAATATCTCCTAGCTCTTGATAGCCTCCTTCAACCCACTCGATGAGAAAAGGCTTAGAAGTACAATGCTCTGTAACAATGCGATATGAGCCAAACTGATTCATTTCAACAAAGAAGTAACCATCGGCAAGAACAGATACTTCGAAACGCTCTTGTGTGTCGGTATTTTCAAGATAAATACTGTTTTTCAGCTCTTTTTTATTGCGAATGCCTTTTAGAGTGCCTTCAACGTAAAGTAGCTGTTCAAAAGGAAAAAATATTTTTCCCATGTAAGTGCCACGTCCTTTAAAATCATGTTTTTTGTAACGTGGTGTATAGCCAATATTTTCATTCACACTGTCGATAAGTAGGCTATTTTGTTGATTATCCATAATACCTGTGATCGTGGCATGTCCTTCGGCATTGGTGGTCGCAATGTCTTGGTTATGACCGAGCCTGAAGCTCACACCTTCTAAGGTTTCTTCATCATTATCTCGAATGCCATTTCCATTGTTATCAACAAAAGCAATGACTTCTATGACACCTTTATTGTATTCGTATCGACTAAGTAGCTTGTAACCCTCAGCAGAAGGTGCAAATTTTATTGTCCAGTTGAGCCCACCAAAGTAGATGTCATCAGGTCTGTGCCCGCCATGTAAATCGTAATCAATATTAAATATTTCTCCTGTGAAGCCTAATTTAACTTGACTTATACGCTTAGGATCACCTGATACTTGGGTATAGACTCTGTTGGATTGGGACATTTTATATGTGAGATTCGCGACATAATTAGACAGCTTTTTATGGGTCTCCACATCGTTAAAATAGAGCGTAGACTCTAGATCAAAGCGATAGAAGTTTGTGCGTAATTGTGCTTCAGCATTAAGAATATCTTTGACTTTATCCTGTACACCACTGAGTCTCATTTTTAATATCCGATGCGTTAAATTCAAACTGTAAGAGATTTCTTCAACTTCTACATAATTATTATTATTCAGTAGATCTCTGGATCTCATTTTCTCGGATTTAAGATACTCACCACTTAGAGACATCCGATCAATACCTGTGAACATTAAATGAAAGTTACGTTCATATCCTTTGTAATATTGTTCATCATCGTAATCAATCCATTGCCAATTTGCACTATAGTTGAAATGAGCGACTTTATCGCCGCCTACACTGTAGGAGTAAGATTTCGAGTCATCACCTAGTTTATAAGTAAAGTCGTGGGCAAAGATAAAAAACCGGTGATCCAAACCATAAATTAATTCGTTTTGCTCCTCAATATTAGGATGATCCGAGCTTTTTAAATAGTGGTTTCCCCCATGAAAAATAGACAGATCTTCGAATAAACCGTAACGTATAATGTAGCTGTGTTGATATTTCTCTGGCTTGTGTTCATGCGATATAGAGGTGTTATTAGAATCTATAAAAGAATAGCTATATTCAAGACTACCTGATTTTAAAATATTGCCTGTGTTGTAATATTGTTCAATATCAATAACTTGAGATCCGTAGTTGTCGAGCTGAACTACCTTGATCTCGTTCAAACCTATATAAACATTGTTGATGTTGGCGGAGTAATAGCCGCGATCGTCACTTCGAATACGGTCAGACAGATTACCGTTCGTATAGACTTCAAGCAATTGGTTAGGTGCTGTAAAGCCTTCAATAAAAATGGAGTTATTGTCTGCATTGGCTTTTTGGCTGGTGGAGTTGAGAACAATCCCTCGTCCTGTGACCATAGAGGATTGAGGAATATGAATAGAATTGACATCTCCTAATTTGACTTCGGAGATAAATAAATCATTTTCTTCATTTTCCATAAATATCTTTTCGGTACGGAAAAAATAGTTTTCCTTATCTTTTAAGTTCTTCGTTACAGAAAGTTGGGCATGTGTCCATAAAATATCAAATTCGGTACTGACTGTGGTTTGATTCACAAACTCAGATTCTGTTGATTCGGCACTACGGTTGCTGATTCTTATTTTGGGTAAACTCAAACCTTGATAGGGTGCATTACTGAGATCGGCACTGATGATTTTAGGTGCATCTAATTTCTTTTGGTATTCATCATCAAATTGCTTATAACGCTCAAAAGCGAGATTATCTGTGGGGTTTATATTGATATTAAGGCTTGCTGTATCACCTGAGATATTCAGGTTGGAGTGCTCATTAATAAAGCCAATAGATGTAAAGATTCTTTCGTCGTTATCTTTAATAAATAAGAGGGTATCATGGCAATCTTGAATATTGAGCGGATAGTCAAAGATTTGATCTGGATCGTCAAAATAGCCTTTAATCTTTCGATCTTCAATTTGATAATTTTTTTCAAGATAAAGTACTTCTGCGACTTCATTTAAATCTATATAGAGCTCTTTTTTCACTATTTTAATATCTGTGATTTCGATTAAGAGCTGGCCTCGATAAAAAATAGTTGCAAAAGCACTTTCATATTGCATTTCAGCTAGGGTTGAAAAGCTGAAACTAAATATGAGAAGACTTAATTTAATGTATAGTAACTTTCTCATACTTTATTATTTTGCCATTGTCTTGAATCATAAGCCAAAAATCTTGTTGATTGATCTGAGAGCGTGGAATCTTCTTAGTCAGGTTGAGCTCTGGTACTTCAGGATAGGCTGAAATTTTAGAATGCCACACTTCATCATACGTAGAGCGAGAATCGGTATTGAGTAGAGACACTTCGAGTCGTTCAAGAAAGCGGGTTTTATTTTTGATGTGTAGTGCAATCTTATAGTGATCTTTGTCTTTTGGGTCGGCATAAATGCGATGTGCAAAAGAAAGCTCGGGTGGCTTTTTAGGCTTGTCATAATCAATGAAAAGAGGCACGTTTATGTCATACTCAACCTCTATATGCATTGCGGTTTTGTTTTGCCTGATTGGGCTACCTTTTGCCGTTTTTTGAAATAAGGCTTTGCGTTGAATATTCAGATGAACATGGTATGAACCAGGATCGACGTTATGTCGCTTTGATCGTATAATTTTGATCGCGCCTCTTTCATGAGGACTAAGCTTCAAGGCTTTGGGCAGAAATTTAATTTTATCTTTGGCTGAAAATGAAAAGTAATGCTCTGATTCTAGAGGCTTGATCTTTCCTTTTTCATTCATTTTGAAGTCTACAGCTTTAATGACGAATGCATAAGCTTTATCACTTTGATTTACAAGATAAACTGTAGTGACATTTTGATCGCTATTGAGTTGAATTTTATTCGGTGTTGTATAAAAATTAGCGTAACTCGTATGCGAAAAAATCAGCATGAAAAATAAAAAGTATAATATCTTCATTTTATTCATAAATTAACCTTTAGAGCTGCTACGTCAAAGGGGTAGAAAACAGATCATTTAAAGTTGAAATTCAAGAAACATACCATATCGCAGCGATACATTTATGATGATACATAGCTCAGAATAGATCAGGTCAAGTTGCAGCCTTCAAAGAGCTCAATGTTTGAGAATAAAGCATAAGAAAGAGCACTTTTGTGGTGACAAAAGTGCTCTTTGTTTGAGGTTCGATCAATCTTGCACTCAGATAAAGTGCAAGGCTATAGATAACTCACAGTTAACGTGATGGGGTTTCCACCTTGGTTTGACGTGGAGTAGCTGCCACTATTCATACTTGCGCCACTAGGCATTTGGAGTGAGCCACCAATCAGTACTGTATCTATGCCTGTTGAAGTGAAAGTGTACGCAGCAGGTAGCATACAATTTCCAGGTGAGTTCATCGCCCCTTGCTTGTGATATTCAACAGAAGCCATATTGAGAACATGATTCATATTGGTCGCTGAAGTCATCGTACCTTGATTTGCGCAGTTGATCATCACTTCTTCACCAGAGTTTGCAGAAATATTAATGGAACCAACAGAGGTGACTCCTGACGATATATAACCTGCTTGAGGCACTCCGGATAACATATTACTGGTGCTTAAGTTCACAGTACCGCCAACAGAATTACTGGTAAACTGAAATATACCGAAATTGATGTTGGTGAGCGTGGTAACAGATAGAGTCGTACTCACGTTGAGATGTGCTCCAATCTGTTGTTCGACAGCATAAGTCGTGGTTGAAGCTGTTAAGATCAGATATAAAACGAACTTAGACTGTGTATTCATGGCGTACTCCTCATGCTCGTCATAAGCTACAAAAAAGCGTAATCGATGTGTTTAGTATTGTACACTAAATTGCGTATTTCAAGTGATTAGTATTTATTTTGTGCATATTATTTATCAAAATTTGATATCAAATTTCAAATAATCAGACCACTTTGCTTTTTTTTATTTTAAATTCAGTGTGTTCAAAAAGAGGGAAGAGCGTAAGCTAAAAAACCTAACTTAAAGAAATTAAGTTAGGTTTTTGATGGAGTATGCTGAGTATTATTGATAGCTAATATTGAAGGTAATAGGTAAGCCACCTGTGTTTTGTGTAGAGTATCCACCTGACTGAATGCTACCACCTGCAGGTACGACAAGGGTTGCACCTATAGAAAGACTATCTGTACCACTTGTGATAAAGCTACCTGTAATAGATGAGCCGCAAGATAGAATGAGGCTACCTTGGTTCATTACATAACTTGTTTCCTTCATTTGAAGCGATATATTTTGGTCAGCTGCATGAGCTAGAGTTGCATCTGCATTACAAGTGATTTGTATGATTTCACCCGCTACGCTTGTGATGTCGAAAGAGCCTACAGCAGAGCTGCTGCTGGTAAAACCTGTAGCACCTGTATTCATAGTTCCATCAACGCTTAAGACGATGTCACCGCCTGCTGATGAGCTGCTATAGTCGATATCACCAAAGTTAATACTTTGCATATTCGCTATGCCAATTGGCATAATAATCGTTGCTTGAGCTTGCACATCAAAATCTTCTGAATATGACAGAGTAGGTATGCTCATGGCGCAAGATAAAACAATAATATTTTTTATTCTCATAGTAGACTCCATGTATATGAACGAGATTATCTCATCCAGTATTTTATTAACTCATGTTGAGTACATCATGTCATGGTTTATTGCAAAAAAATGAAATAAAACAAGGACTTTAGTTTAATTATGGTTCACTATATTGAGAATTTCAAATTATTGACACATTAAAAGTGACTTTTTTGTCCTTTAATTCCATTTATTTTGACAGTGTCAAAAAATAGGCATTTGAGCTGGAGTCAAATAGGAGTGAATCGGTGATTTGCTTTGTTTTTTCTAAAATGAAAAGAGGATAAGAAGTATGATACATCACTTACTTTTACAGCGTTATATACGCTTATTATCTTATGTATCATACTGCTTGTGTAGGTCATTTCATATAAAACGAGTTGTTCATTCTCAGATCATAAAGGCTCATGTATGAGCCTTTAGATTTACGCCAATATCTTGATGAGATATTGAACCGTCTTAGTTATAGCTTATTGTAAAGCTAATAGGTGTACCACCTGCATTTGACGTAGAGTAAGAACCAGCTACAGCTAGTGCACCGTCACTTACATTCAGGTCGGCTCCAATACTAAAGCTTACAGGTGCTGTCGTTGTAGTAGCTAAAAACGTAGGTATAAGTGCGCCACATGTACTCTCAATACCGTTCTGAGAGTATTTAACGTTATTTAAATCCAGAACCAAAGAGGAGTCTGTATCCAGTGCTACGTTCGCTTGTGAAAGGCATGAAATAATGACTGTTTCTCCGGCTTCCATAGCTAAATCAAATCCACCTGCTTGAAAACTTCCTGATTGTATGTACTCAGATGTACCTACATCGCCAGAACCATCAGTATTAAGCGTAACAACACCACCTAAAGCATTGACTTGAAATTGTAATGTACCAAAATCTAGACTTGTAACGTTATTGACAATAATAGATTGGTTGAGCGACACAACTGCTCCTACATCTGTTTGCTCTTGTGCATAAGCAAGTAGGGGTAGAGTAGACGCGAGTGCAATTGCCATTGGAATCGATTTTTTCATAATATTTTCTCACTTCAATCTTGGTTAAATTCAAAAACCTTAAAGGCCTATAACTAAAGTTTAGTTCACAAAATAGCGTATGTCATTTATTTGACTGCTTTTTTTTCTATTTTTCAGTAATTTAAGAATAATCTAGTGATCGATAGAAAGATTTTTTGAGAGAATAAGAGTCTTTGCTTATTCTGTGTAAAGTAGGAGGAGCCAAAAGAATGCTTTTTACAGCCTTCGAAAGGCTGAAGGTATGAAGACCCTTACCCTTTGAGTCTACACACATAGTCAAGCAGTAGGGAGCTTACTTATAGGTACTTTTTATAGTAAGGAGGGGATGAGCTCATTTATAAGTAATAGTGAAGGAAATAGGCTGGCCTCCAGCGTGCGATGTGGAGTAACTGCTTTGGCGTACCGTGAAGTCATGAGGGAATGGTAAGGCTGTTTCAATATATATCAGGTTATTACCCTGCGACTGAATAGGATAAATACCCTGTGTACAAGCTATCATAGCTGGATCCTGACCCACTTGAAAGCCTGTTTCGGTCAAGTCAATTGTTTGGTTTGAATCCTGCTCTGAGGCGAGCTTACCTTTATGCGTACAAGAGATGTCTACTTCTTCACCTAGAGTTGCGAGAATATTGACATGAGTTGTGATGGGCGTACTTTCTAAAAGCGTATAGGTATGAGATCGATCAGTCATTTGTCCAGAGGAATGAACGATTTCTCCTCCAGCGGTTGTTTCATCACCTGCTTGGATATGAAAGTGAATATGGCTTTCATTAGGAGATGTGGTTGCTTCACGTATTTCGACTTGGCTATGTATTACAGATTGCTCAGACTGTATAGAGCGGCTGAATAAAGCCACGCACAAAATAATAAAAAAAGCAAAGTATTTCAATATCTTAATCTCTTTGTGTTGTTAATTGTTTATACTATATTTTTGGGATTATGGTTCATATTTTGTGTCAGTTAGGCAGTAGAGAAAGAGATCTGTATAGAAAAAAACGATGAAGAGGATTGAAAGGGTGATTTTACTCTATCTAAGGTATGAGATAGGTGAGCGGGGGGATACAAAAAAACTCAGTTGATGATGCAACTGAGCTTTTTTTACTGTATTGCAGCTTATAAGTAAGATATGGTGAACTGTACAGGAGAGCCACCTGTGTTGGCTGTAGAGTAACTGCCTTTCACTGCAGCACTTCCAGTAGGTAAATTGATTTTACCGCTGACACCTACAGAATCGGTTCCTGACGATATCATCGTTTGTGAACCATCGGCACAAAGATGAACAATACCATTAAATTTAAATTTAGGTATTTGCATCTCAATTGTGACCGTTGCATCATCTACATGTGCTAGTGTGGCAGTATTACTACAACTGATAACAATATTTGCGCCTAGATTGGCAATAATATCAAATCCACCTGCATTCGCTGTTCCGCTACTGGTATATCCTGTTGTACCTAAAAAAATTTGACCGTATGGGTTCATATTCACAAGTCCACCTGGAGCTGTTGCGTCAAACTCAAGTGTACCGAAGTTTATGCCTTGCACATTATCTATAGCCATTGCTTGTGTAACAATTACATTTGCACTGATATCGGCTTGTTCTTCTGCGCTTGTGAACATGGGCATGACCATTGTTGTAGCACCTAAGAGTGTAAGAAACCTGTTCATCTTTACCTCCGATCGAATTTGGCTCTGGAATACCCTTGATTTAAGTATTGTACACTCTTTTGCGTATTTCAAACGATCATTTTTATTTCCCGCTTAGAGAAAATAAAAAATATTTAAATATCAAAAGTTTAATTTTATTAAGATTTGATATTTATTTTTGTAAAAGGATATAGACAGCAAAAAAAATTAAATAAGTAAAAAAAATGAAGAATGAATCAAGGTTGATAAAAGAGAAAACAGAATAAAGATGATGTGTGAAAAAAAGGAGAAATAAAATATTCAAGATAGACGTCAATTTGTTGACATCTTTCCTGCTCTTTATATTTACTCGTAAGTAATAGTAAAAGTAATGGGCATGCCACCTTGGTTATGCGTTGAAAAGTAACCAGGTATTGCATCAGCACCTGAAAGTAAATTTAATTTACCACCTATGGTAATGGCTTCAATAGGTCTTGCTTCAATATATTTGACACCACTTTGACAATAAGTCAGAGGTCCACGTATTTGGTATTTAGCATGAAGCATTTGTAGCGATGGATTACCACTGAGAACTGAAGTTAAAGTTGCTGTGGACGTGCAAGCAATACTAATTTGTTCACCTCGCGCTGCGCTCACATCGAGTATACCCGCTTCCAACATGGTAACCTGTTGTACCAGGATAAAAGACGCCCAAAGGATTTAAGTGTATAAGACCACCGTTATTCGTGACTGAATATTCAAGTTCGCCAAAGTGTATGTCTGCCTTATTTTGAATACGTAAAACTCCATCTAGCTTTGTTTGAGCATGCACTGCAGAGTATCTCCTCCCTTTGCTGTGTTGGGTTTGTATAACTTTAAATAAAATTAAACTTTTGATTTATTTTATAAAAATTGATTGAAGCATAATTCATTTGAATGGGAAAAATAAAATTATTTTTATTTAATATATAATTTTTCATATATGTTTTTTTGAAATAGAAATAGAATAAATTAAAATTTTTTTGAATTGGTTTTTAAATATAAATTATAAATATGACTTCTTATATATGATTTAAGCAAAATTCAGAATCATATTTTTTATAAAATATAAAGCATCACATTTAAAATAATGTTTTATATAAATAATTGAACTTCAAGATATAAGAGTCTCTTTTTTATATATTTTTCTCAGTTGATATGAACAAGAAACCCGTATCACAGATGTGTATTGTGATACGGGTTTTCATAAACTTGATTCAATGATTTGTCATTTTTATAGCGATAGGATCAATATCTTTTTTGTTTATTTTGAGTATGGCTATTGATAAGTCAAAGTAAAAGATAGGGGCGTTCCACCTGTATTTGAGGTCGCATATAGACCAGGTACAGCAGCAGATCCTGTTAAAAGATTTAACTTTGCTCCGATCCTGATTTGCTCAAAACCTGTTGATGTATACTGCTTTGGCCCGTGGGCGCAAGCTTTGACTACACCTCTTACTTTGTAAGTGGTATCGTTAAGGTTGAGTTGCTGATTGCTGTTTTCATGTGTTAAAACAGCGTTATTAGAGCAACTTACCGTAATCGACTCTCCTGATGGCGCGGCTACATTTAACACGCCAGCTGAAGGTGAACCTTGTGAGGCATAACCTGTGTTACCGACTTGAACATTCCCATTCACTTTTAATGTAACCTGTCCTCCTGCATCGGAAGACTCAAACTCTAAAAGGCCAAAATTTAAATTGCCAGCAACGCTTATACTGAGGGTGTTACTCAGTGATACATCTGCATTAACACTTGATTGTTCTTGTGCATCTGCGAAGAGAGGAAGCACGACAGCCCATGGAGTCAGAAGTTTAAAAACTTTTTTCATTGTTACCTCCAATATAACATGATCGCTTATTTCTATCTTATTGTTATTTAAAGAAAAAGTTGTGCGATATGATAAATTATAGTACATGATTACGCACATTTGGTAGTTTTTTGACATGTGGTGTCAAAAAATAATGGACTGTAGTATTGGATTTGAAATAAATAGAGTATAACTGTTGCGTGAATTGATGATCTATATGAATAAGTATGCTCAAGCGTACAGGAGTTGGTTACAGAAAACGTTTGGATGAAGAAAAAACCCTATTTGGCTTTGCGGAACCTAAGTAAGCCAAATAGAGTTGAGAATTGATCTAGCGCAGCGTTATTTTTTCATATTTGAGAATCTCTTGTCCATCTTGAATCATGAGCCAAAAGTGTTTCTGCTTGAGTTTACTTTTAGGTATTTTTTTCGTGATTTTAAGCTTTTCAGCTTCAGGGTATGCTGCGATTTTAGAAAGCCAAATATGGTCTTTGCTAGAACGTGTATTTTCTGGGAGTAAATAGACTTCAACACGCTCAAGAAAACGGGTTTTATTCTTTATATCCAGCTTAAATGTGTAATTTTTTCTATCTTTCTTGTCACGGAATAAAGCATGTTTAAATGAGATACCCTTGCCTGGCTTAGGTGTACCATAGTCAATAAACAGAGGAATATTAATATCGTATTCAACTTCGATATGGATTGCAGTTTTGTTCTTACCTGCTTTTTCTAAGACAGGACGTTTAGTCAATGCTTTGCGTTTAATATTTAAGTGTACATGGTAAGAACCATGCAAAATACCACTTTTTTTGGCACGGATGATTTTGATGGCTCCGCGCTCTTTAGGGCCGAGTTTGATGGCTTTAGGGAGAAATCGGACTTTATCTTTAGCGGAAAAGGAAAAGGTTTTATCTGGGCTCAATTGCTTTATTTGACCTTTGCTATTCATTTTAAAGTCAACCGATTCAATGACAAAAGCATAAGGTTGATCGCTTTGGTTGACCAGATACATAGTCGTCACATTCTCATTGCTGGCCAGACTTACTTTATTAGGCGTTGTGTAGAAGTTAGCATAACTTATACAAGGAAGAGTCAGGCTTAAAATAAACAAAATAGGCCATAGGAAGAAGCCTTTTAATCTTTTCATAAGATCACCTTTAGATCATCTGAAATTCGTCAGAGTGCCATGTTCAGTTCATTAAACTTGTTATACAATAAAGGTGCCAATATGATAGATAGAAGTGAGATATACAGAGATTGAGGTTTTAAATATGACTTTATTCGTAAGTCACAGTAAAAGAAAGAGGTATACCACCCGTGTTGGATGTAGAGTAAGTACCTGGCTTAGCCTGGCTTCCTGTAGGAACTGTGAGTTTCGCACCAATGTGAATGCTGTCGGTACCTCCTGAAACAAAATCATGCATTCCTGATGAACAAAACCACATTAATCCATTAATTATGTACTTTGCTCCTGATAAAGGAATAGTTTCTGAGGGGTGATTTTCACGCGAGAGTCTGGCTGTAGGAGTACAAGATATATTCACTGTTTCTCCTTGTGCTGCGATGATATCCAAACTACCTGCGGTAGCTGTACCACTGGAGATATAGCCTGTATTACCTAAGAAAACTTGACTTGTTGGTTCGAGTATAATGAAGCCACCTGTGTCAGCAGGATCATATTCTAAAACACCAAATTGTAGGTCTTTGACATTGTTAATGACCACAGACTGGCGCAAAGTCACATCAGCATCCACTTCAGCATAGTTGAGCTGATTTGAAAAAACTTCAAAACTTAAAATACAGGTGCTGCAAAAAACGATCAGTTTTTTCATGGTAACCTCGATTCACTTTGACACAAAACTCAATTTAGTACAGTATGTTCTTCTATTTTCAACATATTATTTAAAGCGTTATAGAATCTTTTATATTGTATTGTTTTTGATGGTTCAGACTTATTTCTGCAACTTTTTTGTCTTTTTTATCATTGTTATTCTTGGGCTTGGTAGACGTTTCTTTATTAGGGGTAAACGCTTCAAGTTCTATGGATAAAGGCTTAGAAATGTGCGGCTGACCAGGTTTTTTCTCTGTAAAAAGTAGGTCTGCTATCACAAACAGTTCAATTTCTTGTTCTCCAGTAGGAGGAAGATGTAAAATATCGCCACAACGATAATATTGTGTATTATACGTCCAGTAAATCTGTGTATTGATGATTTTTGCTCTTGGATTGCGATAGGATGATGTATGGCATTTAATCTTAATGTGAGATGTATCGCTTACTTTGGCAATAATATGTCCTGGATTGGCTCTATTACCTTTTTGAGAGATATTGCTACCTGAGCTCACCCATATCGAACCATCAAGCTCTAGAGACACTTCACCATAGGCAGCATAACCTACAAACTCGAGTTCCCCAAAATGCATATTTCGAGCATATTTAATGTGCACTCCAGCATAACTAGACAGACTCAACATCATCATGATGAGAGAAGCTATACCTATGTAAGTTGCGGACATTATCTTCATCTTAATTTTTTATAACAGCTAAAAGATACTTAAAACATGTATCGGCAAAGCATCAAAAAAAATGATAAGTATTATCGTATTTTTTTATAAAAAAGTAGTGTGCTTTCCATCGAATATAAAATGTATACCATGTAAAGAATAAAAAGATCTGTACTTAGACTTCTTACTTTCTATCTTTTTTACAGATAGGTAATGGTAAAGCTCATAGGTGAACCGCCTGCATTTGAAGTTGAAAAACCACCTATTAGACCTTCAGTGGCGCTTGGAAGGTTAACTTTACCTCCGATGTAAAATTGATTTTCTGCGCTGCTGGAAAAGTTGACAGGGCTGGAAATGCAATAAGACAATATACCATTTAGTTCATAAATAATGTCATAAAGTAAGATAGTGTGATTAGAGTCAGTTGATTTAGCTAGCACGGCGTTAGGCGTACATGAGACGACAATAATTTCGCCCGCAATACCGGTCATCTTAAAGCTTCCTGGTGTGTGAGCATTGTTGCTCGTATAGCCTGTTAATCCAAAGTTTAGAGAACTGTTGGGTTCAAGTGATATTGGACCTCCCTGAGAGAGTGATTGGTACGATAAGGAACCAAAGTTCAAATCACCGATATCAGAAATAGTGACGGATTCTTGTAAGGTCACATCAGACTCAATTTGTGTTTGAGCATATGAGCTAGACGCAGTTGCCAGACTTAAAAGAGCAAGAATAACAGTTGATGTCTTCATGATGATTCCTAGATTGATGGCTCGACTTCTTACGTATAAGCATGGTGTACGCTTAAAAGTATTTCAAGTTTTTAAATAAGATGTATTGAACAATTTTATGCTGTATTAGAAAGGAGTGTAAGGAGTGTAAGGAGTGTATTGCGAAGGTGAAATAATCAAGATATGCGGAGTTTTCAATCCGCATATGAGCTCATGAACTTAAACAATTATGAAATAAACATTAAGGTTGTGTGTACAAAACATGAGGTATTTTGCCGGGCAAGCCTTTAATTTTGGGTTTAAATTTCTCATGAAACAAAAACTCTATGTTTTCATTACCCGCACCGAATGCCCAGAGAAATAACTGTACTCCAAACTTGGTTGGCTGACAGATAATGCCTTCAAAGTCGAAACCTTTGAAGTATTGATGATGATGCTCGGGATAGCCAAAGTAAAAATTTTTATCAATTAAATTATGATTGGCTAAACCCTGAATACTATGCATGGCTAGATTATTCACTTGATTGAATTCGTCTTTATTCATTTTCATCGCTTTAGCGTAAAAAAAAGTCGGCAAGAAGATTTCCATTCTCTCGCAATCATCAAATTCAAAGTGATAGCGCTTATCTTTAAATTTACTACGAATTGTCGAATAGATCAGAAAGTGGGATCTGAGTTGATAACAGGATAAATTATCGACCAACTTAGCCATGGATATCCCGCGATCATCTCTCCCTATTTTATTGCGTGAAGAAGCTAAAATCCCAGCAAAATAGTCAATGGCAACTTTATCATCTGCAAAAGAACCTTCATTGATTAAACTGCGTACCATTTTAGGAGGGATCTGTCCTTTTTGTTTGGTGCATTCAAGAAACTTTTCTTGAGTCTTCAATAAAATACGATTTACATTTTCAAGGCGTTGAGGGCTTAAATCTTGATTAAAGTAGACCGCTGAAGACCCTAAAATTTGAGCAATCATTTCAAGATTGATCTGAGGTTTGTTTGGTGGGGAAATTGAACTCACCATGTTAAACGTCCTTATGGTAAACTCACAGCAATTAAGATTAAGTATAGTGTGCTTTTTAGCATATGGCTGAATAAAAATAGATATCTCATGTAAATGTTTGAGGCCTATGAACCTGTGTTAAACTATTTTTAATAGGCGTTAAGAGTTTGAGAGGTTTCATTTGAGGTTATTATGAACAAACTATTAAAAGATTTAATCCACCTTCATGAAGTAGAAGTGATTGAGCAAGGTTTATATCGCTGTCACAGTCAAACTTTGGGTTTTGGTCATGTCTTCGGTGGCCAAGTGATGGGACAAGCTCTTGCTGCCGCTAAGCAAAGGGTACCCTCTGATCGTATTTTGCATAGCTTTCATGCATATTTCCTTCGAGCCGGCGATGATACCTTGCCTATCGTTTACCGCGTTGAAGTGATGCGAGATGGTGGCACGTACAGCGCTCGTCGGGTTGAGGCGATTCAAAAAGGACAGCCTATTTTTTATGCGACTTGTTCTTTTAAACAGCCGGAAGAAGGCTTGGAGTATCAAGCTCAGATGCCGCAAGTACCCATGCCTGAGACGTTGCAAAACCAAGCGCAACTTGCTGCGCCTTGGCGTGATAAGCTACCGCCTTCTATGCAAGTTTTGTTTTCTGAAGAGGCAGCCTTTGAATTTAGACCGGTAGATGCTATTGATCCACGCTCACAAGAAAAGCAAGAGCCTACTTTTGCGGTATGGTTGAAAGCCAATGGCCAATTGAGTGATGATCTGCGTATGCATCGTTACTTACTTGCTTATGCGTCTGATTTTAATTTTCTTACCACAGCATCGAGACCACATGGTTTATCTTTTTTAGATCCTCAACTCAACATGGCCACTATTGATCATGCGATGTGGTTTCATCGTTCTTTCCGTGTGGATGAATGGCTGTTATATGTGGTTGAAAACAGTTCGACAGGAGGAGGTCGTGCTTTTGTACAAGGTCGATTTTTTACAAAAGAAGGGCTGCTTGTAGCGCAAACTACGCAAGAAGGTGTATTTCGTTTGCGTTCTTAAGTTTGATGTATTGATGTCCACTGTGATATTGTTCTAAGCTTGTAGAGCTATCTTTTTTTGATATAAAATAAAGCAGTGGTTTATTCAACATGATAGAAATGAAAAAGGTTATTGAATGATGTGGGTCAAAAGAATAACGGTTATGCTTGCCTTGCTCATGCTTAGCGCATGCGTCACTGTAAATGAGAAGCCTGAGCCTGTTGTGGTTTCGGGCGCTGCAGGCTTTACTCAGCAATATAAATTGCCTTCTAACGCGATTGCAACGGTCGCTTTAATTGATTTAAACACGCCAGGCGTTGTGATTGAGCAAAAGTCGTTTCGTGTTTACGCACAACCGATTTTGTTTCAATTTATGATGAAACAAGAAGAGGTTGACTCTGACATCAACTATGGTGTGGTGGCTTTAGTGAGTGTGGATGATAAAGTCGTCTTTCAAACATACAAACGCTATCCTGTTATCAACAATGACAGATTTATTACTGAAGTAGAAATGCGGCCTGTACAGTAATCAGTTTGATTTTAAAAAAGCACTTCTTATTTGAAGTGCTTTTTTTATGGAGAAAGCATAAAGTTGCTTGATTTTTAGTTTGGAGCGGTTCAAAGTGTCATTCTTAAAAGTGAAAGCATCACGTTGAATAAGGATATTGGATATGAAGCATTCAGATGATGTGGTTATTGTGGCCGCTAAAAGAACAGCTTTAGGACGGTTTTTAGGGCAGTTTCAGGATGTGCCCGCATCTGAGCTCTGTGCTCAAGTCATTCAAAACTGTGTGAAGACAACACAGCTTGACGCCCATCTCATCGATGAAGCCTTTATCGGCTGTGTTTTGCCGGCAGGTCAAGGTCAGGCGCCAGCAAGGCAAGCCGTCATTAAAGCAGGTTTACCCCAATCTGTTGGCGCAACCACGGTCAATAAGGTCTGTGGCTCAGGTATGAAAAGCGTTATGCTAGCCTATGATGCTATTGTTGCTCAATCTAGCAGCATTGTACTAGCAGGCGGTATGGAAAATATGAGCGCAGCACCTTATCTAATGCGTAAAGTCCGTGCAGGAGCTCGTATTGGTCACACAAGCTGCGATGATCACATGTTTTTTGACGGGCTTGAAGACGCTTATACAGGACGCTTAATGGGATCTTTCGCTGAAGATACGGCTCAAGATATGGCGTTTTCTCGTAAAATGCAAGATGACTTCGCTCTCTCTTCTTTAGCGCGAGCAAAGCAGGCTATTACCGAAGGCGCATTCAAAGAAGAGATCGTCCCTGTTCAAGTGAAAACACGGCAAGGTGAGGTGTTATATGATACGGATGAGTCGCCACACTATGCCAAGCCAGAAAAAATAAGTCAGCTCAAACCTGCTTTTGCTGAGCAAGGTACACTCACTGCAGCGAACTCGAGCTCTATTGCTGACGGTGCGAGTGTGCTGTTGCTGATGTCGGCTTCGAGTGCACAGAAACACCAGCTCACGCCTCTTGCAACCTTACGGGCGCATGCAACGTATTCAACAGCTCCCGCTCAGTTCACCTCTGCTCCTGTTGGCGCTATAGAACTCTTGTTGTCCCGTACGGGTTGGTCTCTTGCTGATGTAGATTTATTTGAAATTAACGAAGCTTTTGCGATGGTCACTATGCTCGCGATAGAAAAGCTGCAACTCGATGAAGAAAAAGTGAATATCTTTGGCGGTGCCTGTGCTTTAGGTCATCCTATTGGCTGCACAGGTGCGCGTATTTTAGTCACTTTAATTCACGCATTAAAACAAAAAGGATTGAACAAGGGCATTGCTTCTTTATGTATTGGAGGAGGAGAAGCAACAGCTGTAGCCATTGAAGTTGAATAAAACCATAATTGAATTTAAGGATTTTCTATGACTTTATCTATACAGCACTGCATAGACGCTACATTTACTTCAGGTATAGGTCAGGATTATATTGATGTGTTTAATCCAGCTTTGGGAGCAAAAATAGGCCGTATTCAATGCGCAGAGCCATTAGAAGTTGAGTTTGCTATTGCAAGCGCAGCGCGTGCTTTCAACTCTTGGAAGCGCACACCTATTCCTGAGCGTGCTCGACTCATGTTACGTTATCAGCATTTACTCAAAGAACATCTAGAGGAACTGACCGAGTTGGTTTCACAAGAGACGGGAAAAATTTATGAAGATGCTAAAGGTGATGTTTGGCGAGGTATTGAAGTGGTTGAGCATGCTTGTAACATAGCAAGCTTAATGATGGGCGAAACATCGGAGCAGGTCGCGCATCATGTGAATACTTATAGTTATATGCAACCTCTGGGTGTATGCGCGGGCATTACGCCTTTTAATTTTCCTGCCATGATCCCTTTGTGGATGTTTCCTCTGGCTATTGCTTGTGGTAATACTTTTGTTTTGAAACCTTCAGAGAAAGTACCACTTACTCCAACGAGACTTGTATCTTTATTTTACGAGGCAGGTGCTCCAGATGGCATATTACAATTGGTACATGGTGGTCAATCTGTTGCTGATGTTTTACTCAATAGCGTTGATGTCAAAGCGATTTCTTTTGTAGGGTCGATGCAAGGCGCGCGCTCTGTATATCAAAAAGCGACGTCTCAATTTAAGCGTGTGCAAGCCTGTTCAGGCGCAAAAAATCATGCAGTGGTGATGCCTGATGCGAATAAAAATAAAGTAATTGAGCATTTACTTGGTGCGTCATGTGGCGCAGCAGGACAACGTTGTATGGCTTTATCGGCAGCAGTTTTTGTCGGCGAAAGCGCATCTTGGATCCCAGAGCTTGCTGAAGCTTTTAAAAAGATAACTCCAGGTTTGGCAACTGATGGTCAAGCTGCTTATGGACCTTTAATTTCAGCACAGTCGAAAGAGCGTGTTGTGAGTTTGATTGAACAAGGCATAGCACAAGGTGCGCGTTGTTTAGTGGACGGTCGTCATTTCTCTTTACCTGACGCACCTAAAGGTCATTGGATTGGACCGACTCTATTTGATCAGGTGCAGCCAGAGATGTCGATTTATCAAGAAGAAATTTTCGGTCCTGTTTTGTCTTGTTTAACGGTAGATACCTTAGATGATGCAATCACTTTGATCAATAACAATCCTTATGGTAATGGTACAGCGATTTTTACTCAAAGTGGTGCTTATGCCAGACAGTATCAATCTGAAGTTGAGGTAGGGCAAGTGGGGATTAACGTACCTATTCCTGTACCTTTGCCTGCATTTTCATTTACGGGTTGGAAGAACAGCTTTTATGGTGATCAGCATACGTATGGTAAACAAGCTGTACGCTTTTATACCGAAACTAAAACCATTACCTCACGTTGGTTTGAGGTCGAGAAAGTACAGCCCAATATGACGATACAGTTAGGTTAAGCAAGGATAGGGATTATGGATTTTAATTTGAATGCGGATCAAAAAGCTTTTGTAGATTTAGCGAAGCAGTTTAGCGATACAGAAATGCAGCCTTATGCGCGAGCATGGGATGAAGAGCATACTTTTCCCAAAGATGTCATTCAAAAATCGGGAGAGCTAGGTTTTTGTGGATTGTACTGTTTACCAGAACAAGGTGGGTTAGGTCTTTCAAGACTGGATGCAACTTTGATTTTTGAAGCTCTATCGCAAGGATGTACAGCAACAACCGCAATGATCACCATTCATAATATGGTAGCTTGGATGATTACGACCTTTGGTCAACCTAGTTTGAAACAAGTTTGGGCAGAATCTTTGGTTTCAGGCAAGAAGCTTGGCTCATATTGTTTAACGGAGCCGCACTCTGGTAGTGATGCAGCGGCACTCTCAACCCGAGCTATCAAAAAAGATGATCACTATTTGATTCAAGGTTCAAAGATGTTTATCTCAGGTGCAGGCTCCACCGAAGTGCTGGTGGTGATGTGTCGAACGGGACAACCTGGACCTAAAGGTATTTCAGCTATTGTGGTGCCTGCTGATAGCCAAGGCATTCACTATGGTAAGTTGGAACATAAAATGGGTTGGAATGCACAACCGACAAGGTTGATTACTTTTGATCAGGTTCGGGTTCCTCTTGATCATCTTTTAGCAGAAGAAGGCGAAGGTTTTTCTTTAGCCATGCAAGGTCTGGATGGTGGCCGTCTTAACATAGCAGCTTGTTCTGTTGGTACAGCGCAAGCTGCTTTAGAAAGAACTCAACAATACATGAATGAAAGGCAACAATTTGGCAAGCCTTTGGCTGCGTTTCAAGCACTACAGTTTAAGCTTGCTGATATGACTACTGAGCTTATTGCAGCAAGACAGCTATTACGTTTAGCTGCATTTAAATTGGATGAAGATGATCCAGAAAAAACCGCTTATTGCGCGATGGCAAAGCGTTTTGCCACCGATATAGGCTTTCAGGTTTGTAACGAAGCTTTACAAATTCATGGCGGTTATGGTTACATTCGTGAATATCCACTTGAACGCTATATGCGCGATGTACGTGTACATCAAATCCTTGAAGGTACCAATGAAATTATGCGCTTGATTGTGGCACGGCGTTTATTAACTGAACCTTACGTTTCTCTGATTTAAAGGATAAACAAGATATTATGATACAACCTGTAATAATTGAAACTTGGAACACGCTCCATGATTTAAAAATAGGCTATGCCTGTTTGAATATGCCCGAACAACTCAACTCGCTCAATCTTGAAATGATACAAGAGCTCAAGCAAGCCTTGCTTGCATGGCAAGAAGATCCAAAGGTGTGTTGCGTTATTCTGGATGGACAAGGTGAAAAAGCTTTTTGTGCAGGCGGTGATGTGCGTAAGTTGTATCATGCCGCAAAACAGCGCCGTGATGAAGACGAGCAAACAGTATCGCATTTCTTCACTCAGGAATATCAACTCGATTATTTGATTCATCAATATGAAAAGCCTATTTTAGTTTGGGGTGATGGTATTGTTATGGGAGGTGGCTTAGGCTTAATGGTCGGTGCCAGTCATCGTGTTGCGACAGAGCGCACTAAAATTGCGATGCCAGAAGTGACAATTGGTCTTTATCCTGATGTAGGCGGTAGTTATTTTCTCAATCAAATGCCTGCTAAAATGGGATTGTTTCTCGGGTTAACAGCGTATCGTATGCAAGCAGGAGATGCGCTGTATGTTGGTCTGGTCGACTTTATAGTTGCATCAGATCAAAAACAACAGGTGTTTGAGCAACTCAAAGGATTAGATTGGCAGAGTGAAGCCTCTTTAAATCATCATCGGCTCTCGGCCTGTTTAACTCAATGTGCTCAAGCATCGCAAGTTGAATCCAGCAGTTTACTTGCAGAGCATCGTCTTTTGATTGAAGACTTAATGTCGGGTAATTTAAATGATATTGAAGAACGTATCCAGACTCTAGATACCTCTCTACCTTGGTTACAAAGAGCATGCAAAACTATGCTTGCAGGCTCGCCACTTTCTCGTGCTTTGGTTTGGTATCAGCACCAACTAGATGAGAATATGACTTTAGCTGAGGCGTTTCGCTTGGAAGTGATGTTATCGGTGAATTGTTGTATGCGTGGAGATTTTGTCGAAGGTGTCAGGGCACAATTAATAGAAAAAGATTATCAACCAAAGTGGCAAGCTTATCAGGGCATCGAGTGCATGTTAAAGCAACCGTGGGCCACCAACCCTCTGGTGCACTTGAGCCCTTAATAAACCACGATTAAGGAGAAGAGCATGCAAAGGATTGCTTATATTGGCCTGGGAAATATGGGATTTCCTATGGCGGCTCATTTGGTTCAAAAAGGTTTTAAAGTCGATGGCTTTGATTTAGATGCTGCGGTGCGAGAGCAACTACCGAGCATAGGTGTTTCAGCTTGTTCCACCATTAAGGAAGTGGTTGCACAGGCTGATGTCATCATCTCCATGTTGCCTGCGGATCAACATGTGCTCGATGTTTATATCTCTGGGCAGTATAATCTACTGTCTTTGGCATCGAAAGCTCGTCTGATTATAGATTGCTCGACCATCAGTGCCCAAACGGCGGTGACTCTATTTAATGCAGCCAAAGCACAAGGCATTCCTTGTATTGATGCTCCTGTTTCTGGAGGTATTGGTGGTGCGAAGTCGGGTCAGCTTACCTTTATTTGTGGCGGTGAACAGGAACATGTTACTCAAGCGGAGCCTATTTTGTTAGCTATGGGTTCACAGGTGTTTTATGCAGGCGAGGCCGGTTGTGGTCAAATTGCGAAAATGTGTAACAATATGCTGCTTGCGATATGTATGATAGGCACGAGTGAAGCACTTCAGTTAGGTATTGATTTTGGTCTTGATCCTAAAATATTATCCGATATTATGCGTGCCAGCAGTGGCAACAATTGGACGCTAGAGAAGTACAACCCTTGTCCAGGTGTGATGGCCTATGCACCTGCTGCCCAAGATTATCAAACAGGTTTTATGGTCGACTTAATGAATAAAGACTTAAATTTAGCCATGCAAGCGACTATGCAGTCGAAAACAGCAACGCCTTTAGGTATGCTTGCGCGAAGTTTGTATCAGCAGCATGCCAGACAAGGTTATGGGCAGCGTGATTTTTCAAGTATTTTTAAATTGTTTGCACAGCTTCCAGAGCTTGCAACAGAAAAGTAGAGGATGGTATGGAATTAAAAGACTGTGTTGTAGTGATCACAGGCGGAGCGCGTGGCATAGGCTATGCTATCGCTCAAGATTTGGCGCAAGCAGGTGCTAAGCTCGCTTTGATTGATAGAGATCAAGAGCAGCTTGAGCAGTCTGCTGCGCATTTAGCTGAGTTAACAGAAGTTCAAGGCTATTGTGTTGATTTAACAGACGAAGAGCTGGTTGAAGATACTTTTTCTTACATTGTGGAAGATTTTGGCAAAGTCAATGTGGTGATCAATAATGCCGGTCTTCTTAAAGACGGTATGTTAGTCAAAGCAAAGCAAGGACAAATCACAGATAAAATGTCGCTGGAGCAGTTTAAGCAAGTATGTGATGTGAATATCACAGGTAGCTTTTTATGTGGTCGAGAAGGTGCTATTGCGATGATTCAAAGTGAACAAGAAGGTTTGATCATTAATATGTCGAGTTTGGCGCGTTCGGGTAACATTGGCCAAACTAATTATGCAGCCTCAAAAGCTGCTGTGGCGACTATGTCTGTAGGTTGGGCACAAGAGCTGGCACGTTACAAGATTCGTTCTGTCGCGATAGCTCCAGGTGTCGTCGATACTGATATGACTCGTGCGATGAAGCCAGAAGCGCAAGAAAGGTTAAAGCAAGCTATACCTTGCGGACGTTTAGCCCACACAGCAGAGATTGCTCAGACGGTGCGTTTTATCATTGAAAATGATTACATCAATGGTCGCGTTTTGGAAATTGATGGCGGTTTGCGGTTTTAGTGTGTGTTGATTCAACCTATGTTGTACAGTAGATAGTATGTTGATACACATTGAGTTGTCGTCCAACCTTGAGATATATGTGGTATAAGGTAGAGTACATGACACAAGATACCGATGTTTATTGGATGAAAAAAGCTTTAGAGCTAGCGCATAAAGCGCAAGAGCAAGGTGAAGTACCTGTTGGAGCTGTGCTGGTCTCGCAAGGTCAAGCTATTGCAACAGGATACAATCAATCGATTTCGAATCATGACCCTTGTGGTCATGCTGAAATCATATGTTTGCGTGCTGCGGGAGCTGCGGTAAACAACTATCGCTTGTTAGATACGACCTTGTATGTGACTTTAGAGCCTTGTCCTATGTGTGCCAGTGCTTTAGTGCATGCACGTGTTTCTCGAGTTGTGTTTGGTGCCTTTGATCCGAAAGCTGGTGCTGGTGGGAGTGTATTTCAGTTGTTAGCTGATCCGTGCCTCAACCACCAGATAGAGATCACATCAGGTGTACTTGAGATAGAATGTAGAGAGCAGTTGCAAGCTTTCTTTAAACAAAGGCGCGCTGTAAAAAAACAACAAAAATTAGATCAAGCTGCTAAAAAGTGAAGGTATAGCAGAGCGAGTATTTGGTTACTCTTGCTCTGCATATTTCTCTTTAAAATAGCGAAATAATTTTTGCCTTTTTCTTATGCTTTTTAGCACCTTGTTTCTTAATGTTTTACGTCTATTTGTGCTTTGTTGGTATCTCTTATTTTTCACTTTAAGTATCCTTACTTATGAAAAGTAATATCAATTTAATGATTGCTGACTTCTTCTGTATCAGACGGCCCTGAAATAAATTGCGTGATCAGTTTGGTCAGGCTGCTTTCATTTTGTATAGGGTGTTCTTTTTCATATTTATGAATCATTTCATCCGTTGTTAAATCATAACTATGCTGTGTATCAATCCATACCAAAGTATCATAGTAACGTCGAATGTTATCGACATAGTGTACCGCTTCCTTACCACGAGCATAACCATATTTGGTTTTACGATAATGTTTTCTTTCATGGAGTAAAGGAAATACTTTTTTTAGATCTTTCCAAGAGTTAGGGTTGAGACCTCGCATTTTAGACAGCTTGCGTGCATCCATCATGTGACCAAAACCGATGTTATAAGAAGCGAGCGCAAACCACATACGTTCATCTTCAGGTACATCTTTAGGAACCCTTTTCATGAGATAGTTTAGGTATTTAGCTCCACCTTTGATACTTTGCTCAGGATCCAGCCGGTTTCTAATTTTCATTTGTTTGGCAGTAGGACGTGTGAGCATCATCATGCCACGTACACCTGTAGGAGATATGGCTTTAGGATTCCAGTGAGACTCTTGATAACTTGTAGCTGCTATTTTGCGCCAGTCGAGCTTACCTGAATACTTTTGAAAAAAACTTTTGTACCGAGGTAATTTACGTTTTACTGCACGAATAAAGGCTTTGGTATCGACAAAATCAAACTTTTTGACATGGCCAAAGTATTTTTCATTGAGTAAATCAAAGGTACCGGCTTTTTTTTCTTTTTTCCAGAAATCAAGCAGTTGACTTAAGAGCTTGTCTGAGTCCTTTTTTGATAAAACCCAAGAAATATGTTCTTTTTTGGTGAGGCTAAATCCTATACCTAGATCCGGTGTATAGCGTCTATTGATGGCTAAAGTAGTCGAGTCAGCAATTGTATATTTTATTTTGCCTTCCACTATCATCGATAAAAGCTCTTCTGAGCTATGATCTTGTGTTTCTTTCCATTTTAAATTGGGATATTGTTTTTGTTTTTCTTTTTGTTTGAGTGTTTGCGCATGAGAAGACTCAGCGACGATCATCACTTCACCTTCTAGCTCTTTTAAAGAGCGAGGTCTTTTAGTTTGGCGCATTTTGTAAACAAGTTGTTGTTTAACCTGATAGAGAGGTGGTGTGAAGATAAAGTCTTGGGCTCGCGTTTGGTTATGAGTGATACTCGCTGCAATGAGGTCGATTTCTTTATTCTTTAATGCATTAAACATTTGGCTTATGTTATCAAACACAACCATATCAAGTTCAGCACCAATGAAGTTGGCAAACTTTTGAGCAAGATCATAATCAAATCCTGAAGCGTGATCTTTATCCTGAATCACCAAATAAGTGGCCGCACCATAAATTGTACCTACACGTAATATAGGCGTTTCTTGAACATCTGTAACTTGAGCATTTACATAAGGTTGACACCCCTGAAGCAGTGTAAAAGTTATAACCGAAATACAAATTACGATAGTGCGCATAGAATTCTCGATAGTTTCCTTGTGATTCAGATCCAAACCATAGACATGTTAGAGCAACATAACTTAGTTCATAGTGTATAGAAAATCATCTCTCATTGTAATCAAAACTCATCATTTTGACTATACTTTAAAGACTTTGCATTTTATAAATATATGGTTCAAATGAATTTAATGATGTTGAATAAAAAGTATTTTATCTATTGTATTTTGTTCATACTACCTTTTTCCACTTACGCAGAAAACGGAAAAAAGGCCTATATGAACTTTAAACCTTTTACAGTTGAACTGATGAGTACATTTCTCACTGCAGCACAATTGGATGCAAATGAAAAGATCACCCGCCGCGGCCATAATCTAAATTTTTCTTACCTTCAACCTGTTTCGAGATCGTTTGGCTTTGGTTTAGGGGTGAACTATACCCATATCGACTTTACTCTCAAAGATGCCAGCGCTCTGGCAACTTTAATAGGCAATGTGAAGCTTGTGATACAGGACTCCTTTAATTTTTCGATAGGTTATCGAGACGGGTTATGGCTTTATACTGCAACACATTCTATTGGTCATGCTCATGCAAAAGACATCGCCTCTTATTCATCTTCTGTTGTAAGAAGTTATAATATGAATGTCATGAGACGATTTAAAAATAAGAGTTTATTAGGTATAGGTCTTATTTATATTGAAGGTATGAATAATCAAAACTTTTTTCCTTACTTAATTGCCAAGTGGCAGATTAATAAAGATTGGTCACTGACGAACCCATTTAATGCTGGATTTAGTGGTCGAGCAGGGTTAGAGCTTGTATATGAAGGTCTACCACCATTTAATATAGGTGTGGGTGGTGCATTTCGTATGCAAAACTTTTTGGCTCAAGATAATCAAGAGGTGAGTTTGAATCAGTATGTGTACTTTGTCAGGGCGGGTTGGAATCCTTTTGATAAGGTATATATTAACACTTATATGGGGTATCTTTTTGGTGGTGAGTTGAGAATCAATGATAGCCCTTATAGTAATATAGGTTCTCATATGGGATTAGGGCTATCATTTAAAGCCAAGTTTTAAAGTTACTTGAGCGTGGAAGCTGTGTTTTTTTGTCCTTCTAACATGGCAAATTTTACACTCGTTTGAACGGGATCCTCACCGAGCCAAATTTTTAATATCGCTTTTCTGAAGCTTTCTCCCTCTATGGTTTCTTTTACCATATTATTTTTATAAACACGAAGGCCAGCTCCAGGTTCACTTAATAGAAGAAATTCATCTCCTTGTTTAATAGGCTCATCGAATGCACGCACGAGCGTTTCAATTTGTGCTGTGAAAGGCTTGATCTTGTTGTTTGTTGCTTGTTTTAGACCATCTATCAGAGCGCTTTGCATTTTGGTGTTTGAGATCAGCTTAGATAAAATATGTATGTGTATCGCGTTTGCTTTGTTAGTTTTAAGTACTTGTTGTGCTTTAGTTTGTGACTCAGTGGTGTAGAGGCTAGCAATGTATAAGTCAATAAAAAACTTATCTCGCACAGCACCACCATTGAAATGCAGATCATGTTTATTGATATTCAGCGTAGATTTTAATTTGATGTTATTGATCACTTCAACCGACTCTTGGGTTTGCGTGGGGTTTGAAAACAAAGAAGATGCAGATAAGGTTTGAGATGTATTGGCCCAAACGGGTAGTGCAAATGCTGCGCTGATAAGTGCCATGAGATAGAGTGGTTTTGACATAAACAGAATCCTTTTTTTGTGATGGTCGCAAGACAGTGTAAGCGATAAGGATTAGACTGTGAAGGGAATTTAGACTATTTTTGTCATGGTGCCGACTGCCGGAATCGAACTGGCGACCTACTGATTACAAGTCAGTTGCTCTACCTACTGAGCTAAGTCGGCGTGTGTTTTGTTGCGTGTATGGTGCCCGGAGGCGGAATCGAA
>DDNL01000020.1:51150-87137 GCA_002341165.1 Shewanellaceae bacterium UBA2521 | reverse complement strand
ACCGACTGAGCTATCCGGGCAACGGTTTGTATTAAACTTTTTTTTGCCGTTGAAGTCAATATATTTTATTGCAAAATAACCTTTTTTACTTCTGTTTGCTTATAAATAATACATTTTATTGTGTACTATACGTATTTCCATTTTTGCAGCTTGCAATACGATGTACACATAGGTTGGCAAAGTGGCTGCACTTGAGATTCAAGTATAAGGTTATTTTGACTTTATACATGATAAAAAAGAAAACAGATGTTGATTGAAAAAAATATTTTGCATTGAATCGTTAAGTTGAAAATCAAATGAGAGAAGAGCATACCCAATATTTTAGTTGTAGAGCCCGATTATAGTATCTTGATTATTGTAAGCTACGATTAAACTATTGTATTAGAATTGACTTTGTGTTTTTAATTGAACCTCTTACCTTAAATGGGTTAGTTTCTTTTATTTAAAAAGGTAAGTTCGGAGCTGATCTTTTTTGATTTTGGTGCCGACTGCCGGAATCGAACTGGCGACCTACTGATTACAAGTCAGTTGCTCTACCTACTGAGCTAAGTCGGCGTATGGATGTGTTGCGGGAATGGTGCCCGGAGGCGGAATCGAACCACCGACACGAGGATTTTCAATCCTCTGCTCTACCGACTGAGCTATCCGGGCAACGAGGTGTATTAAAGTCTTTTTCACTCGGGAAGTCAAATATTTTTTATAAAAATTAATTTGTTTGTTTAAAAAAACAACTTAATCAGGTTGGTAACTTTGTTTATTTTTGTATGCTTTCTCCCTGTAAGCTTGTAGTATTGATTTTACTTCATTTAATATATCAGGTTGATAAAGTACTGTGATCAAGTTTATATTTTTAACTTGGGTCATTAAAATGTATTTGAATTTTTTTTAAAATTTGTTCAGTATAAAAAAGCTTTTGCTAAAATAAGTTTTTATTTGAAGACAACAGCAGATATATTTAAGTCAAAAAACACCTATAGGTGAGCTTTGCAGCTTGTTCTCCACTCATTGTACGTCATGCGTCTGAGCAAAGGGGATGAGCTTGATTTATTTTTTAGGTAGTGAATTTGAAATTTTTCTGATTTAAGTTTACAAAAAAGACGGAGTCTACTATCTGTATAACTATAATGCATTTGCAGGTAGGCGAAGTGCTCAGCAGACTATTCATGGCATGGCTATGTAGGCGATAATTAAATTTCGGTGAAATAAAAGTATATGGGGAAATCCTTAGTTATTGTTGAGTCGCCCGCTAAGGCGAAAACAATCAACAAGTATTTAGGCAAAGATTTTATTGTCAAGTCAAGTGTTGGACATATCCGAGACTTGCCTAAATCTTCTGCGGGAAAAAAAGAAGTAAAAAAAATTGATACTAAATCAATGACTAAAGCACAGAAAGAGAAGCATAAGCGTCAGCAAGCTTACGCTTCGCTTGTGGGGCGTATGGGTATTGATCCTGAAAATGACTGGCAAGCTTACTATGAAGTTTTACCGGGCAAAGAAAAGGTCGTCGAAGATCTAAAGAAAATTGCCGAGCAAGCAGACTGTATTTATCTTGCTACCGATTTAGATCGCGAAGGAGAAGCGATTGCTTGGCACCTACAAGAAGTGCTGGGTTATCAAGGTAAGTCTTATCAGCGTGTTGTCTTCAATGAGATTACTCGGTCAGCGATTCAAGAGGCTTTTAAATCTCCTTCTGATGTTGATCTAAACAAAGTTGAAGCACAGCAAGCTCGTCGCTTTCTTGATCGCATCGTTGGCTTTATGGTATCTCCTTTATTATGGAAAAAGATTGCTAGGGGCTTATCAGCAGGGCGTGTTCAATCGGTTGCTGTGCGTTTAGTCGTAGAAAGAGAACAAGAAATTAAATCTTTTGTTCCTGAAGAATACTGGGATGTGCATGCACATTTAACATGTCAAGATACAGATCTGCGTATGCAGGTTGTTAAATATAAAGATGAAGCCTTTCGTCCTACAAGCCAAGAAGCAACTCAAATAGCTTTAGATGCTTTGAATGAGGCAGAGTATAGTGTTGTTTCTAAAGAAGAAAAGCCGAGTCAAAGTAAGCCTTCTGCTCCTTATATCACCTCGACATTGCAGCAAGCTGCAAGCTCTAGGCTTGGCTTTGGCGTGAAAAAAACGATGATGCTAGCGCAGCGTCTGTATGAAGCAGGTTACATTACTTATATGCGAACTGATTCAACTAACTTGAGTCAAGAAGCAGTAAGCAATGCGCGCGAATTGATTTTAAAAGATTTTGGTGCTGAATACCTACCTCAAGAGCCAATCAGCTATACCGCTAAAAAAGGTGCACAAGAGGCGCATGAAGCTATTAGACCTTCAGATGTTACTGTTGAAGGTGCTCTGTTGGTTGATATGGAGTCGGATGTAAGGCGTTTATATGAACTCATTTGGAAGCAATTTGTGGCATGTCAAATGACGCCTGCTAAGTTCAGTGTGACGACCTTAACGGTCGCAGCAGGAGACTATAGTCTTAAAGCTAAAGGTCGCATGGTGAAGTTTGATGGTTGGACGCGTGTGCAGTCACAGCAAAGAAAAAATGAAGATGACATTATTTTACCTGCAATAGAACCGCAGGCGTTGTTGCCGCTCCAGAAACTAGAACCTAAACAAAACTTTACTAAACCTATAGCACGCTTTAATGAAGCTTCTTTGGTCAAAGAGCTAGAAAAACGCGGTATAGGAAGACCTTCGACCTATGCATCGATTATTTCTACTATTCAAGAACGAGGCTATGTTAAAGTTGAAAACAAACGATTTTATGCTGAAAAAATGGGTGAAATTGTTAATGAGCGTTTAGTTGAAAACTTTTCTGAGCTGATGAGCTATGACTTTACTGCGGAAATGGAAAAAAACCTAGATGAAGTAGGTGAAGGGCAACGTGATTGGAAGCTTGTGCTCAATGAGTTTTATGATGATTTCAACGGACAGCTCGATGAAGCCAATCGTGATGAAACCGAAGGTGGCATGCGCACTAACCAGATGGTACTGACAGATATCCAATGTCCCACATGTTCAAGAGAAATGGGCATTAGAACCGCGACAACGGGCGTATTTTTAGGCTGTTCAGGTTATCAGCTCCCTCCTAAAGAGCGCTGTAAAACCACCATGAACTTAACCGATGGCGATGAAGCTGTTGATATTTTTTCAGAGGATGCTGAAAATGAGTTGCTGCGATCGCGTAAAAGATGCCACATTTGTGACACGGTGATGGACAGTTATTTGATTGATGAAATGCGAAAATTGCATGTTTGTGGTAATAACCCTAAATGTCATGGTTATGAAATTGAACAAGGACAATTTAAGATCAAAGGTTATGATGGTCCTGTCATTGATTGTGATAAATGTGGGAGTGAGATGCAGTTGAAAACAGGGCGGTTTGGTAAATACTTTGCCTGCACTGCAGAAGCCTGTAAAAACACGAGAAAATTACTTAAAAATGGTGAAGCGGCACCGCCTAAAGAAGATCCTATTTTCTTGCCAGAACTGCCTTGTAGCCAATCAGATGCTCATTTTGTATTACGTGACGGTGCTTCAGGTATTTTTCTTGCTGCACATACTTTTCCTAAGTCGAGAGAAACACGTGCTCCTTTGGTTGAAGAATTAATACGTTTTAAAGATCGAGTTTGGCAAAAATATCAGTTTCTTACGGAAGCCCCCGCTGAAGACGACGAAGGTAATAAAACAGTTGTGAAGTTCAGCCGAAAAACAAAAGAGCAATACGTAGCCAGTGAGATTGATCGTAAAGCGACAGGATGGCAAGCGATGTATATTGATGGAAAATGGCGCGTTACTTCGAGAATTAAGAAGTCAAAAAAAGCTAAGGAAAGTAAGGCTAAATAATTTTACGATATACAATGAATTACTGATTGAGAAGGTAAGAGGCTACCACTTTTTGCGGTCACCAAAAATGGCATCGTCTTCCTTACCTTCTGTTGGTTTGGCGACTTCTTCTTTAGGCTCTCCTGCTTTTTGAGTTACAGGTTTAGGCGCTTTCTCTTTATCCTCTATTTGAGCGAGGAGATCTTTTGTTTCAGAGAGCTTATGTTGTATGTATTTATCATCTGGCATTTTCTTTTCTAAAGATTCCAAGGTAAGTTGCATTTTAGTCAGCATTTGTTTGGCTGTAGTGAGCCTATCTTGCTCGACCATGCCGCTGGCTCTGGATACTGAATTCTCAATATTTAAGCGCAGCTGAAAGTGTGAGATTTTTTGATTCTCGCTACTAAAAACTTGATGAGGTATGCGTCCTTTTTGGGATTCAGATGATAAAATAGCTTTAATGCTTTTGAGAACCTGAACGATAGCGATGATGTTTTTCTCTTCAGATGGGATTTGAAAGCTTTCAATACTGATTGATTTAGGTGGATTGGCTTTAAGTTGTTGCATTTGATTACGAGTATTATTGAGCTTTTGATCAAACTGAGCGTTGCCTATCACTTTTTTGGCTGCAATAAGCGCCTCTTCTATACGGCCATATAAGATCATAATGATGTTATTGCTGACAGGTAACCCTGATACATTAGCAAGAACAAACTCCACCTCTTCAATAATGCGCTTTTGGCGACCGACCTCCATTTTTATTTGGGCTTGTTTTCGCTTTTTATACTGCTGAATCACATTGACTATCACTAAAATGAGAATCAATATGCATACAATAATAAAAACTAAGGTTAAATACATTTGATGGCCTTAATTTTGTTATACTTTTTATGAGCTACAAAGATTGCTAGGCAATTTTGAGCACACCTCAATTTAATTGTAGTTGATATAACATGGGTTTTCTAGTTGGAAGCTACATCTAGCGCAACCAGTGCTTATTGTGCTCTCTAACACTCAATAATATTCACAGCCAGCCCGCCTTGTGCAGTTTCTTTATATTTTGTTTGCATATCTTGACCTGTTTCCCACATAGTGCGAATCACTCTGTCTAAGGATACTTTGTGCTGACCATCGCCGTTTAGAGCCAATTGAGCAGCATTGATGGCTTTCACCGACGCAATAGCATTACGTTCAATACAAGGTATTTGTACCAAACCACCAACAGGATCGCAGGTTAAGCCTAAATTATGCTCCATGCCTATTTCCGCTGCATTTTCTATTTGCTCTGTGGTGCCACCGAGTATTTCTGTCAGCCCTGCTGCTGCCATAGAGCACGCAACGCCTACTTCGCCTTGGCAGCCGACTTCTGCGCCTGATATGGATGCATTTCTTTTATAAAGAAAGCCGATTGCTGCACAAGTGAGTAAATAACGCAAACACGATGTCTGCTCAAGAGGCTTAATAAACTCATCTATATAAGCCATGACAGCAGGAATGATACCGGCAGCACCGTTAGTAGGTGCGGTGACAACTCTACCTCCAGCTGCATTCTCTTCATTGACGGCGATAGCAAACATGTTTACCCAATCCAAAGCATTTAAACCTTGTTTAGATTCTGGTGAAGCTTGAATACTCCGATATAGCTCAGGTGCACGCCTTTTTACTTTAAGTCCGCCCGGTAATGTCCCTTTTTGATGGCAACCGCGCTCAATACAAGCTTTCATGGTCTGCCAAATATGCCAAAGCTGTTGCGCTATCTCATCTTTAGAGCGTAAACAAAGCTCGTTATGCAAGACAACCTCATAAATAGAGATTTTTTCTTGTTGACATATTTTCATTAGGGCTTTGGCGCTTTCATAGGGATAAGGAATTTTTATTTTTTCTGCTTTATTTGCTGCGGAGCTTTTTTGGTTTTGCTTCACTTGAGTATCATCAACAATAAAACCGCCACCGATAGAGTAATACTCTTTCTTGATCCATGTGTTATCTTTTTTTAAAGCAGAAAAACACATGCCGTTGACATGAAAAGCCAGCCTTTTTTGATAATGAAACGTGAAGCCTGATTGACGTGTGAAGGCTATGAAGTGACCATGAGCGGTAAAGCCTTGTTGATCTTTAATAGATTGAATAATCGTACTGATCTGTTCTGGCTCTACAGTTTCAGGTAATTCTCCTGCGAGTCCTAGATAAATGGCTTTATCTGTACCATGTCCTTTACCTGTTTGAGCTAATGAACCAAAGAGTTCAACTTGTACCTGTGTTACATCTTTTAAATGATTATGCGTGTGTAAGTATACAATAAAGGAGTGAGCCGCTTTCATAGGTCCAACTGTATGAGAGCTAGATGGACCAACGCCAATTGAAAATAAATCAAAGACACTGAGCATATTAATTTGCACTACAGGTTATTCTCATGTATCTATTATAGTGTATCGAGTATGATTCAATACTTTACTTTCTAAGGTTTGCTATGAGTTTTCTATTAATGGATTTACAGGGGGCAAAGATGACCCCCAAAGAAGCACAGATGTTACAACATAAAGCGGTTGCCGGAATTATTTTATTTTCTCGTAATTTTGAAGATAAGCAACAACTTATCAACCTTGTTCGAGCAGTAAGAAATGTTAGACATAATTTATTGATTACGGTTGATCATGAAGGAGGGCGCGTCCAACGTTTTCACCAAGACTTTACTTATATTCCACCTATGTGCCAGATTCTTGATTCAGCTCAAGGGGATATTACACAAGCTGCCAAGTGGGCGCATGAAATAGGTTGGTTAATGGCAAGTGAGTTACTTGAGGTCGGGATTGATATGACTTTTGCGCCAGTGCTCGATCGAGATGGCGTGAGTGATGTGATAGGTCAGCGTGCATTCAGTGAAAAGGTGCAAAATATCACACCTGTTGCTCGTGCTTTGATTGAAGGCCTTGCTCAAGCTGGCATGAAGTGTTGCGGTAAACACTTCCCAGGCCACGGTAGTGTTCAAGCTGATACACATTTTGATACTGCGATTGATTCCAGAGCTTATGAAGAGATTGAACGTATTGATATGATGCCCTTTCATGATTTGATTCAAGAAAATAAACTCGATGCTATCATGCCAGCTCATGTTGTTTTTTCAGCTGTTGATCCGCAACCAACAGGCTTTTCTTCGATATGGTTACAAGATATTCTGAAACGAAAACTGCAATTTAACGGTATTGTCTTTTCAGATGACTTAAGTATGGCTGCTGCTCAATCTGTTGGAGATCCTGCCGATAGAATTGACCATGCATTGCATGCGGGTTGTGATTTAGTGCTCTTGTGTAATGATCCTCAAAGCGTAGAGCAAGTTTTACAACACTACACATGGCCTGAGATATCAGATCAGCCGCTATCACATCAGCTTTGTTCCTCTCATTTATTCTCTGAAATAACTGACGCCACTCGCCATAAAAAAGCACAAGATTTATGTGTTAAATTACAGCAAGATTTTGTCAACGCTTCTACATATACAGCTTAGGTGCGTGCCGTTTAATTTTTAGGTTGTTTTTTAATCCGTCTTACTTCGATGATCATGCCTAAATAGGGATGGTCAAAGTAATGCAGTTCACCACTACGAATACGCTTTTTCTGTTGGAAAGGAATGTATTGTAAGAATGAGTAGCTGCTTGAACCTCCTTGAGGTGTGAGCTCTGAGAGTGTATCAAACTCTTTTACGCTTTTACTTTCTTCACGTCGTAAGACAAGATTGAGATCCAGATAAATATATTGATTGATATAGATATCGAGATAACCGCTGATTTCCCGAACTATTTTTTGAGCTTGTGTTGTTAAATTCTCTGTGTCGGAGATGGTGTAGCCATTTGGCCGATAACGATCGCTAAAGTTTTCTCCCAAAGTAATTTGAATAGGTTGACTGGTATTCTGGTCTCGTATGCCTTGTTTCCAGACCATATGCAATAAAGGCTCAATATCATTATGCTTTTTGAGAACTTGTATGCGCTTGGTAAAAGTGAATGCTTTTTTATTAAGTAAAAAAGGAGAATCTTCAAGGTAGAAAGTACGAGGTTTATTTTTGGCATACAGCATATAACCTTGACGCTCTAGCTCAGTAGGTGCCGTTAAAAAATCAAATCTGGGTTTGCCTGAGCTTTCTATTTTTGGATCGGGCCAGTTCTCATCTATTGAGGTATCTCTCTTAAACAAGAACATTTCGATTTCAAACCATCTAGGTTTCTCTGCGTACGCTATCTCACTGCAAAATAGGCTAAGTGCGATGAGAGTGAAGATTCTTTTGTTCATGACTTTGATCCTACGCTGTGTTCTTGTAACTGATGTATAAGTGTTGTAAGACGTTCAATTCGCAAAGTGGGTTCTGGCAAAGGCATATGTAATTTTATGCGTGTTGGACCATCCATACGGTAATGTTGAGGCTCATTTTGCAATAAGTTCATTATAAACTCTAGATCAATCTGATGGTGCTCATTCAATTCTAGACTACCTCCTTGCGCATGCAGTTCTATTTTTTTAACACCTAAAGCTTGTGCTTTTTGCTTACATTGGGTGAGATAAAATAAGTTTTTTGCTGCATCAGGTAATAGGCCAAACCGGTCGATCATTTCTATTTGCAACTGGTCGAGCTCCTGCGTGTCTTGGCAACTTGCAATACGCTTATACAAAGACAAACGTGTTTGTGGATCTCTAATATATTGTTCAGGAAGGAGAGCGGGAATCCTTAAGTCTATTTCGCATTGCTCTTTGAGTAGTTGATCCAGTGTAGGCGCTTTACCTTCTTTGAGTGATTCAACCGCTTCTTCGAGCATATCCATATACAAAGAGAAGCCAATTTTAGCCATATGGCCGCTTTGCTCATCTCCTAAGAAATCACCGGCACCGCGAATCTCTAGGTCTTGGGTTGCCAGTAAAAAGCCGACGCCTAAATCATCAAAAGTACTGATAGCTTCGAGTCGCTTGGTCGCATCTTTGGTCAAATTTTTTACATGAGGCGTGAGCAAGTAGGCATAGGCTTGATGATGCGAACGACCAACTCGGCCACGTAATTGATGTAATTGGGCTAAACCAAATTTATCAGCACGCTCAATCACAATGGTGTTGGCCGTGGGGACATCTATACCTGTTTCAATAATGGTTGAGCAGACTAAGATGTTATAGCGTTGCTGACAAAAGTCGGACATGATGTGCTCTAGTTCACGTTCTCGCATTTGTCCGTGTGCAACAACAACACGTGCTTCAGGTAAAAGTTCTTGCAAATCATAAGCACATTTTTCAATTGTGTCGATATTATTGTGTAGATAGTAAGCCTGACCGCCCCGCAGGACTTCACGCAAAAGTGCTTCTTTGATGACATGCTGATCTTTTTGACGTACAAAAGTTTTTACAGAGAGACGTTTTGCAGGCGGCGTTGCAATAATAGATAAGTCACGGATACCAGACATAGCCATATTGAGAGTACGAGGAATGGGGGTTGCTGTCATAGTTAAAATATTGACTTGAGCACGTAAGCGTTTGATTTGTTCTTTATGACGCACACCAAAGCGATGCTCCTCATCGACAATCAATAAGCCTAAATCATCAAAGCGCAAATCAGGTTGCAGTAATTTGTGTGTACCGATAATGATATCAATCTTACCTTGATGTAAGCGTTCAATGGCTTGTTTTTGCTCTTTAGCTGTTTTGAAGCGTGAAAGAACATCAATACATACAGGCCAATCAGCAAAGCGGTCTACAAAATTTTGATAATGCTGTTGTGCGAGCAAAGTCGTGGGGACTAAAATTGCTACTTGCTTCCCTGCTTGAACGGCAATAAAAGTGGCACGCATGGCGACTTCGGTTTTACCAAATCCTACATCACCACAGATGAGTCTGTCCATCGGCTGTTTTTTTTGCATATCATCGAGTACAGCTTCGATGGTTTGTATTTGATCAGCTGTTTCCTCAAAAGGGAATTGCGCAGCGAAAGCTTGGTAATCGTCGAAATCAATCGACATCTTTTGCCCTTTGGTTGCAGCGCGCTGAGCATAAATATCTAATAAATCCGCTGCTACATCGGTAATTTTTTCAGCTGCTTTTTTCTTTTCTTTATCCCATTGTTTACCGCCTAAGCGATTTAATGCGATTTCATCATCTTGTCGCCCACTATAGCGATGTACCAAATGTAAAGCGCTAATAGGTACGTAGAGTACATCATCCTGAGCATAAGTAATTTTTAGAAACTCGGCTTCTAAACCGCCATGACTTAAATGCTCTAAGCCTTGATAACGTCCTACACCATGTTCGAGATGAACAACTGCTTGACCACTTTTCAGCTCAGCAAGGTTGCGGATCATCAAATCCGCTGATATGGACTTACCTTCTTTACGGCGTTGCTGGGAAACTTGTAACCCAAAAAGCTCGGTTTCACAGATAAGACTTAAATGGCTTTCGGGAAAAGTACAGCCTTGTATGAGAGGTGCAACACATAAGCCTGCTGTATTGAGCTTATTAAATTGATGCAGATGTTCAATACTTTGAGGTTGTATCGCAATACTTTGCAATAATTGCTTTAATACTTCAGCACGACCTTTCGATGCAACACAAAACAAGATAGTTTCGGTGCTCTTTTGTATAAACTCTTGTAGTTTTTCTAAAGGTTGCTTGAGTTGATGATTGATACGTAAATCAGGTAAAGCTTTAATCTCTGCAGCTTCGCCTTGTTTTTTTGCTTCGGCGGTGATGTGTATACGATTAAATTCTTTTAAGCCTGCAAAAAACTCATCGACCGATAGGTATAAGGCATCAGGGGGGAGTAAAGGTCGTATTTTATCTAAGTTATAAGTTTCAAAGCGATTTTTAACTTCTTTTAAGTGCTGTTGGCCGACTTCTTCTAAATCACCGAGTGTGATCAACTGCGTGTGGGGGTGAAGATAATCAAAAAGTGTTTCGGTATGATCAAAAAATAAGGGTAAATAAGCTTCTATACCTGCCGGCATGATGCCTTGAGTGACTTGCTGATAGATAGATTCGGGTGCTTTGCTGGTGGCAGTAAAGGCTTGGCGAAAGTTTTTTCTAAATGTATCGATAGCTTGTGCGTCGGTTGGAAACTCTTTGGCTGGTAATAAACTGATATGCTCCACTTGATCTATTGAGCGTTGTGTCTCGGGATCAAAGGTACGTATAGTATCAATTTCATCATCAAACAGTTCGATACGAAAAGGTATTTTCGCGCCCATAGGGTACAAATCAATGATTGCACCACGTATAGCAAATTCACCATGCTCATAAACATGATCAACCAAGTGATAACCTTGTTGTATAAATTGTTGCCTTGCTTGCTCCATATCATAGTGCTGTCCCACTTCGATAGAAAACACATGATGATGCAAAAATGTCTTGGGTGTAAGGCGCACTAAGGCGTTATTCATTGGAACAATAACGATCTGCTTTTCTTGGCTTTGCATATGCTTCAATGTAGCTAAACGCTGTGAAACGATGTCTTGATGCGGCGAAAAATGATCATAAGGGAGTGTTTCGCGATCAGGGAAGACGTAGACAGAAAATGGATCATCTTGACACAAATAGCGCAGTTCAGTTTCTAAGCGCGCAGCTTGTATACTGTCTTGGGTAACGATGCAGGTTTTGCCTTGATGTGTGCGAGCAAGTTGTGCAATGGTGACACTTTGTGCCGCACCTTGCACCGTATGAAGCAGGCGCAAGGTATGAGGTGAGTCGGTTTGAATATGAAAGGGAGAAAAACGGTGTATCATGGTAGAAGCTTTAATCCTAGTGTTTTTTTCTTGATTTAAGAATATGCTGTTGCTGTTGCAAACTTGCACGAATGAGTTGTTCTTGCTCCGCTTCTCCTATTTGGACGATCTCAGCGCGAATAGAGTGTTGCTTGTTTTCTGTCGAAAAGCTGAGTACTTTTGCAAAGCAATAGACTGCTATATTATGGTTCTGAATCAACAAATGTAGAGCAAGCTCTTGTGCATCATTGACACGAAACTGTTCGGGCATAGAAAAGGAAAGGTGACTACCGCCAAAATGTGTGCCTTGGCACTTCATACCTCTATAATCAATTTGTGCAAGTTGCTGGTGGAGCACTAAATCGACTTTCTTTGCCTGTAACATCAGATATTCTGATATGATATCACCTTTGGGAAGCTGACTGATATGTAAAAATACATTTTGTTCTTGCTCAGCGATATTTCTCAGAAGCTTAAAGGCTTCTGGCATCTGGGACATTAAGAGTTCTTCGGATGCTGGTGCATGTAGTGGTTCAGCATAAATTTGATAAGAGCAAGGTATATTGAAGAAACAATCGTCTTGTTGAGCCATAATGTTTGCCTTCGCTTTTAAACGGTAGATAAACTTATTATCTCGCAACTTAAAAATTAAGCAATGTATTAAGGATATTTATTTTATCATGAAAGTCCCTATTTCTTTTTACTTAGGTTTTCGGTATTGGTGGAGCAAAAAGAGTGAAGGCTTTGCATCTTTCATTATTTTCTTTTCAGTGACAGGTATTTTCCTAGGCGTTGCAGCCTTAATTCTAATCAGCTCGATTATGAATGGATTGGAAGATGATCAGCAACAACGGTTACTCGGTACAGTATCACACGCTGTTTTGATCCCGAAAAGCAAGCTCTCTTGGGATGATTGGCCACAGATCCAATCAGACTTACAACAAGTAGAAGGTATTCATAAAGTAGTACCTTTATATGAGCATCAAGTGTTGTTGCAATCACCTTATGGTATTCAGGGTGTGATGTTGCAAGGTATTGATCCTGAAAGACAAAAAGATTCTTTCTTAGAAGATCACTTAGAAGTAGGCAATGCGTCTCTACTGGAGGCACAACCTTATTCTTTGATTTTAGGTCGGCATCTTGCTCAAGAACTACGGGTAACTGTGGGAGATTATATTCGCGTTATTAGCAGTGAAGGTGCGCTCTATTCACCGCTTGGTTTTATGCCAAGTCAAAGAAAGTTTCAAATTGTGGGTTTATTTGCGTCAGGTGCTATGGGAGATAATAGCTTTGCGCTGACGCATTATCAAGATGCGATGAAGCTAGCGAGGCAGCCGCTGGAACACATTGCTCAGATCCGTCTGTATTTAGAAGATCCTTTATCTCTGGATGAGCCACTGCAAAAGCTACAACAGGAGTTTCCGCAGCAATTTGAAATTCGCAGTTGGAAGCGTGCTTTTGGTCATCAGCTTAGTGCTGTTAAGATGGAAAAGCGTATGATGTCTTTGATGTTTAGTCTGATTATTTTAGTAGCTATCTTTAATATTGTTTCAGCATTGGTAATGATGGTGCACGATAAGATGACAGACATAGCTATTTTGAAAACGCAAGGGATGCATCAACGCGACATTATGTCTATTTTCATGATACAAGGCATGCTCAGTGGTGTGATAGGTTTAAGTTTAGGTCTTGTGGTAGGCGTTCTACTGACCTTGAACTTTGAATCTATTTTACAGACTTTAGGTTTATTTATTCTTCCTCCAGGATTTAAAATTCCTATTATTTTTGATGTTGTGCAGTTGGCATGGATTTCAGGCGCAACTTTATTGATTACGTTTTTAACAACATTATATCCCGCAGCACGTGCTGCAGCGATTTACCCAGCCGAGGCTTTACGATATGAGTGAGTTATTGCGCATAGAAGCGCTATGTAAGACCTATGAAGATGGGCAAGATGTGATTCAGGTGCTCAAAGAAGTTTCTTTTTCTGTGATGCAGGGCGAGAGCCTTGCCATTGTAGGTGAGTCAGGCTCTGGAAAAAGTACTTTATTACATATAATGGGTACTCTTGATTATCCTACTTCAGGGCGTATTTTTTTCCAAAATGAAAATGTTGCACAGTTTTCAGGTAAACAAAAAGCTTATTTAAGAAATCAACATATGGGCTTTATTTATCAGTTTCACCATTTGTTATCTGAATTTGATGCGCAAGAGAATGTAGCCATGCCTGCTTGGATTGCAGGGCGTGCGAGAGCCGAAGCACTTAAAGATGCGCAAGCCTTACTGAAGAAAGTGGGGCTAGGGCATAGAATGAAGCACAGGCCAAGTGAACTCTCAGGCGGGGAACGTCAACGTGTTGCTATTGCACGTGCGCTGATCAATCAACCGCGTCTGGTTCTTGCTGATGAACCGACAGGGAATCTAGATGCCCAAAGCGGTCGCGCTGTCTATGAGCTGATGTGTCAGCTCACCCAAGAGACGGGAACAAGCTTCGTGGTGGTCACGCATGATCAAAATCTAGCTCACCAATTGGATCGTAAGTTAATGATGTACGATGGTCAGTTGAAAGGAGCTTAACACGGATGTTCAATACTTTATCGGCCTTAATTGGCTGGCGTTTTTTTCGTGATAGACAGACGAATCGGGCGATACGATTTATATCTATCGCATCGATGACAGGTATTTTACTCGGTGTGGCTGTGTTAATTGTGGTGCTGAGTGTGATGAATGGTTTTGAACGTGAGTTTAAAACACGCTTTTTAAACATTACAGCCCATGCACAATTACGTGCTTATGAAGATGTTATCAGAGATTGGCGTCAGATCATCGAGCAAGCTCAGGACTTAGATGGCATTGCTAGTGCGACACCTGAAGTAACGTTACAAGTTCTCACACGAGATGGTTTGAAATTCAAAGGTATAGAACTCATTGGTCTAGACACACAATATGAAAATCAGATCAGTGCGATTCATAATGCTATGTCGGATGAAGCCTGGCAAAGCTTACAAGCCGGAAAAGAAGGCTTAGTTTTAGGAGCTGGCTTGGCAAAGGAGTTATCTGTGAAAGTGGGAGATTCTATGATGCTTTATCTCCCTCAAGTTCAGCATAGTCTTTCAGCACCGCCACGTATGCAAAGGTTTGTTATCACAGGAATTTTTAATTTTCATGGCCAGATTGATTATACGCGTGCTTATATTTCTCGGGTACAAGCGAGTCAACTTCTAGGCTTTGATGATGCAGTAACACAGATCAAAATCCGAGTAGATGATATTTTTCAAGCGCCTTATTTGATTCGAAAATTAGGCAATCAAGTAGAGCAGTATGTCTATATGTCTGATTGGACGCATGAAGATCATTATCAAGATATTCAGCTCGTACGCTTTATTATGTATGTTGTTTTGTTTCTTGTTATTGCTGTTGCCTGTTTTAATATTGTCTCTACTTTGGTGATGTCCGTGCGTCAGAAGCGCTCTGAAATTGCTATTTTGGCGACCATGGGTTTATCTCGAAGTGCAATTTTGCAAACCTTCATGATACAAGGTACGGTTAATGGCTTTTTAGGTGTTGTTTTAGGTACTTTTTTTGGATGCCTAGTTGCTGTTAATCTAACACCTATAGTACATGGATTGGAAGGTTTCTTGGGTATTCAGTTATTGTCTCCTGACATTTACTTTGTTGACTTTTTACCCTCGGAGTTGCATTACGGAGAAGTGATTTTTGTAGCTTGCATGGCAAGTTTAATGTGTATTGTTGCGACGGTTTATCCTGCTTATAAAGCAAGTCAGATAGCGCCAGCACAAGCACTATCTCACTTAACATAACATTAGATATTTTTGTTACGCTGGTTCCATTTTCGGATTAAAGCAATGCGCCAGCTGATTCTGATAATAAAATATCCGCCTACTCCTGAGCTTATCCCGAGCGTTAAACAACCCAGAAGAAATGGATACCCGATAGCTTCCATAGATTGAGAGATCCAATCCCAAGTTAAATGGAATTCGGTCAATGTAATAGGTTGTCCTAACAACAGTGTACCTAATACGTATGCACCGTAAAACATCAATGGCATGGTTAAAGGGTTCGTGATCCAGACTAAGACAACAGATACAGGAACATTAGCATTGATTAATATGGCTAACCCTGTTGCAACGACCATCTGAAAAGGAATAGGCATCCATGCACAAAATAAACCGACCAAAAAAGCCTTAGCTGTTGAGCGTCTATTTAATGTCCACAGTGCAGGGTTGCCGAACCATTTTTCAAAAATTTTTAAATTTTTGTTTTCTTTTAACTTAGAGCGGTCAGGGGTGATTTTTTCTAATAGTTTCTTTGGCATATATTAACTAACTTCATT
This sequence comes from Shewanellaceae bacterium UBA2521, assembly GCA_002341165.1. Lineage (GTDB taxonomy): Bacteria > Pseudomonadota > Gammaproteobacteria > Enterobacterales > Shewanellaceae > UBA2521. The sequence continues at coordinate 71,219 of DDNL01000020.1, read as the reverse complement.
GATGAAATAATTTATGGACAGATATATATTTTTGTTTTCTATGGCTTGCCTTTCAGGTATGTTATGGCCTGAGCTCATAGCAAATAACATCATATCAGTCTTACTCATTTCTGTCATACCTTTATTTTATTTACGTCGATACTCTGCGATAAGCTTTATTTTAGGTGTGATATGGTTCAATGTACATGCAAGTGTTTGGTTTAACTGGCAGCCAGATTGGATTGCCAACAACCGCGCTCAAGCTCAAGGCCATATTATACAGTTAAAACAATGGGATGAAGAAAAGTTTAGAGTTGATCTTAAGCTAGATCGTTCTTGGAAAAACCCTTTTCGTACGCATATCTTGCGTTTGTCTTGGTCTACCTCTGAAGCTCTTGTCTTGGGTCAGTATAGGTCATTTATCTATCGCCCAAAGCGTCTAACCTCGTCTTTGAATGAAGGTACATCATCGGGTCAAAAAAGGTTTGCTGCAACGCATATTGTTGCTCAAGGTAAAGTCATTGAAGGTCAGCTCATGGAGTCTGAAATACAAGGACGTTGGCCTTTAATACATCAGTTGTACCGGACCTTAGTCGACTACAAGTCCGCTCCTTTTATGCTCGCTCTTATGACAGGGCAGCGTTATGCTTTTGCAGAAAAACACTGGAAAACACTGAGGTATACAGGTGTTGGGCACCTGTTTGCTATTTCTGGTTTGCATTTGGCTATGATCATGTTGTTTGTGAGCCGCAGCTTATTGTTTGTGCTGGGTTATATGCATCGATCTGAAGGGTTATCGCATTATTATATATCTCACATATTGGGTTTGTGTGCTTGTGTTGGATTTGCATGGATTTCAGGTTATTGTGTTTCTACACAGCGGGCTTTGGTTATGCTCTGTTGTGTTGTACTCTATCAGTTTCTGCGCTGTAGTTCGACGATAGGGCAAAGACTTAACTTTGCCTTATGCGTCGTGCTTTTCTTTGATCCCCTAGCCAGCTTGTCGGCAGGCTTTTGGCTTTCTTTTTCTGCTTTATGTTTGATTCTTCTTTTTGTGAAGCCACCTCAAAAAAGTCGATATCAATGGGTGCTGCAATGTATTGGACTACAGTTTTGGTTATCTTTAGGTATGGGCTTTATTCAAGCTGTGCTTTTTGGTGGAGTCACTGTACATAGTCTCTGGCTCAATATGTTGTATGTGCCTTTGTTTAGTTTTTTGATTATTCCTTTGGCTTTTTTTGCTCTTGTTATGTATCTCTTGCAGCTACCTTATGTGGCTTTATGTTTTGATATATTAGACTTTTTATTACTTTGGATGGTCAATTTTTTGGAAGAGGTTGCAACTTGGCAAGGGCATTGGATTGAAGTGATGCCCAGACACTTGAGTTTTTTTATCGGCTGTATTGTGTTTGTTGGTTTACTTCTATACCGTCACTATAAATTGAGTCAAGTTATGTTACTGGCCTTACTTGGCTTTGTTGTGCAAACTTGGCATATAAACAAGCAAAGTTGGTGGCTACATATGCTGGATGTAGGTCAAGGTTTAGCTTTTGTGATTGAGCGTAACCAACATGCTTTGATTTATGATACCGGCGCGGCTTATCCATCTGGTTTTAGTTATGCTGAACGCGTTATTGATCCTTTTTTAAAATCTCGCGGCATCCAAGAGGTGGATACACTTATTGTCAGTCATGTTGATAACGATCATGCTGGCGGTGTAAGGTATCTTAAAGATGCATATCCACAAGCGCAGCTCATCGCCAATCCCGACTTAAAACGTCAAACCGCAGCAGCGAAAAGTGTTAAAAAAGCAGATCGTTTATGTTTACCACAAAAGTGGCAGTGGATGGGATTAGATTTAGAAATTATTTGGCCTGATGTGCCTCGTTCAAGTAACTTCTACTCTTGTGTTGTATCTATTAAAGATCATCATCAACATCTGCTTTTAACTGGAGATTTAAATCAAAAAGCAGAAAAAAAATTATTAGAAAAAATGCAAAAATTATCTGTTGATATTTTACAGGTGCCTCATCATGGTAGTCGTACTTCATCGAGCAGGACTTTTCTTGAACAACTCAAACCCGATATGGCTTTGATTTCATCAGGGCTTGATAACATCTATGGTTTTCCCCATCCAGATATCCTGTCTCGTTATCAAAAACAAGAGATCAAAATATTGAATACAGCTTATTTAGGACAAGTGAGTTTTCGATTTATGCCTTCTGAAGTTAAGGTATCATCTTATCGGCATGATCAAGGCAATTATTGGTTTAATCAAGTGCATAAACTTGGAAATAAGGAGATAAAAGAGTAGAATAGGTTTTTTTAAAAGAGGTCTTTTTCATGACAAAAAATCAAAAAGTATGGCCAGTATTTAAAAGACTATTTCAGTATATGCTGCCGATGAAATTTATTTTTATAGCATCTGTAATAGCTTTAATTGTGTATGGCTCTGTTGATGCTGTTTTTGTGTGGTTGTTGAAGCCTTTTATTGACGAAGGTTTTGCACCCCAGCATACGATTGGAGGAGAGCCTTCGGTTGATGTGCTAGCTTGGGCGCCTATTGTAGTAGTGATGCTTTTCGTGATTAGAGGTTTAGCCAATTTTGTCTCTACCTATGGTTTGGCTTATATTACAGGCAAATTAGTGATGAACTTGCGCCAGGAAATCTTTGAGCGCTATCTGAGAATGCCTGTGCGTACTATAGATAACCATAGTGCAGGGCGTTTAATCGCTAAGCTTACTTTTGATGTTGAACAAGTATCAGGTGCTTCAGCGAGTGTTTTAACTTCGATGATCCGTAATACGGTCACATTACTTGCTTATACCTCAGTTATGTTTTGGTATTCGTGGAAATTAAGTCTCTGTATTTTCATCAGTGTGCCTTTAATTGCTATTTTGATTGCCTATGTATCGAAGCGTTTTAGACGTATATCAGCTCAATTACAACAAGCTATGGGTGGTGTCTCCGCTGTAACCGATCAAGTGATCAAAGGTCATCGTAATGTATTGATGTTTTGTGCGCAAGAAGTTGAAGCGAAAAGATTTTATGATGTCAACGAGCGTAACTTTTCTCGCAAACTGAAACTCGCCCGTGCGAGTGCTATATCTCAGCCTTTAATTATGATTATTGGCTCTTTCTCTTTGGCTTTAGTTCTGTATTTAGCAAGTTTAGATGGCATCAGACAAGAGCTCACAGCAGGTGCTTTTGCTTCGTTTTTTACAGCTATGCTCTCTTTGTTTCAACCCTTAAAAGGTATTATGGGTGTGAACAATACTTTTCAACAGGGTATTGTTGCAGCTCAAAGTGTATTCAATATCTTAGATGAGCCTTTGGAGCGAGACCTAGGCACAATGAAGATTGATCGTGCTCAAGGGCGCATTGACTTTAAGAATGTCACGTTTCGATATGAAAAAGAAAATCGTGCTGTTTTAGAACAAGTGAACTTGAGTGTTGAACCAGGTAAAACTTTAGCCTTAGTTGGGCGTTCAGGATCAGGTAAATCGACGCTTACAAGTTTACTTGCTCGATTTTATGATGATCTGGAAACAGGAAAAATTCTACTAGATGGTCAAGACATCAATGACTATGCTTTGCAAGATTTTCGTTCGCAAATGGCAGTTGTATCTCAGCAAGTCACTTTATTTGATGACACCATATACAACAATATTGCTTATGCATGCGGTTTAGATATTCAAAGAGAGCAAGTGATTGAAGCTGCACGTTTAGCCTATGCTCTTGACTTCATTGATGAACTACCTCAAGGCCTTGATACTCAAATTGGTGAAAATGGCGTGCGCTTGTCAGGAGGGCAAAAGCAGCGTATTGCTATTGCTCGAGCTATCTTGAGGAACGCACCTATTTTGATTTTAGATGAAGCAACGTCTGCTTTAGATACAGAATCCGAGCGTGCAATTCAGAAAGCTTTAGAGAACTTAAGCCATGGTCGTACTTGTATTGTTATTGCGCATCGATTGAGTACGGTAGAAAGTGCCGATGAAATTGCTGTGATTGATGATGGACGAGTTGTTGAGAAAGGCACACATACCGCATTGCTTGAGCACTCAGGTGTGTATGCACACTTATATAACATGCAATTTGGTGAAGTATGAGTGCGTGGTTGAATGAGCTCTGGTATGGTGCTCGCTGGCGGAGTCTATGGTTATTACCTTTGAGTTGGTTATTTCATGGTGTGGTAACCTGTAGGACTTACTTGTTTCGTACAGGTTTTCGTACTCGATATGTATCGAAGCTACCGGTTGTGGTCGTGGGAAATATTACAGTAGGTGGAGCAGGTAAGACGCCTACTGTGCTGGCTTTGATCGATATTTTACAACGAGAAGGTTTTAAGCCTGGTGTCGTCAGTAGAGGTTATGGCGGTAAGTATAAAACTGAATTTGCATGGGTTACCGATCAACAAGATGCACGTCATGTTGGAGATGAACCCAAGCTGATTCAACTTCAAACAGGTGTACCCGTTGTGGTGGCACGAAAGCGTGCTCTAGCTGTGCAACAGCTAGAAGCGCATGCAGATGTTGACGTAATTATTGCTGATGATGGGCTACAACATTATGCACTGCAACGAGATATAGAAATTGCTGTGGTGGATGGGATGCGCTATTTGGGCAATCAACTTTTAATGCCAGCAGGCCCTTTAAGAGAGCCTGCATCAAGATTAAAGTCAGTTGATTTTGTTTTGACTCAAGGTGGCTTTGCGGAGCAAAATAAAAGTATGCATCGCATGGATTTAGAGGTTGAAGGTCTTTATTCTTTAGTGGATCAGAAACCTATAGATTGGCCTTTGCGCTCTAAGGTTGTAGGCATGGCTGGTATTGGTTATCCTCAGCGTTTTCAACGAACATTGGAACAAAGTGGATTTAATATCGCAACATTTTTTGCCTTTGCTGATCATAAGGCTTTTACAGCTTTAGACTTAAAGCGTGTTTGCGCCCAAGGCTTACCTGTAGTGATGACAGAAAAAGATGCAGTGAAATGTAAAGACTTTCCTGCATCATTACAAAAAAATCTGTACTATTTACGCGTTACGCCTTGCTTACCTCATGTATTTGAGAAGCAGTTTATAACTTTACTAAGGAATAAAATCAATGGCCTTTGATACGAAATTATTAGAAATTATTGTGTGCCCGATTTGTCGGGGCAAACTAGAGTTTAAAAAAGATGAGTCACATCTAGTATGCCGATTTGATCGAATCTTTTATCCTATTCGTGAAGGTATACCTGTTTTACTTGAACATGAAGCACAAGCTTTAACTCAGTCTGTGCCAGATTAGACGGCCTTAAAGACCATCTTCGTTACCTGTTCAGTTCACCTTAGAGTGATGCGCAGAAAAAAGCTGGTGCTGATTTTTAATGCGATTGAGTAAATCGTACGAACAAGGTTCAATCTGTGCAGTACTTTGCTCAATCGGCTTAACTCTCTCTCCCCATCTGATGAGCATTGCTGCGCAAGAAAGGCCTGCTCCAAAAGCTGTAGATAAAATAGTTTGATGTGGCCTAATTTTTTCTTGTTCAATGGCTTCACACAAAGCTATAGGTACGGTTGCAGCAGAAGTATTTCCATATTTATGGATATTAGTAATCGCCTTCTCTAAAGGTATTTTTAATTTGCAAATTAGCGTGTTAATAATTCTTAAATTTGCTTGATGCGGCAAAATCCAGTGTATATCTTCAGTGGTCATGCAGGTTGCTTGCAGTGCGTCATGGCATGCCTGGCTCATGCCTTGTATGGCGCGTTTAAAAATTTCAGGCCCTTCAAAATGAATATGAAAGTCAAGAAAGTGAGCATTGAATCGATCGATTTGAGTACCAAATTCAGAAGAGATGATATGTCTTTGGCTTGCATCATTGAGCAGGCTGTAATGTAAAATACCTGCTTCAGAATCTGTAGGGCTTACAACAACGGCTCCAGCACCATCTCCAAACAAAACAGCTGTATCACGCCTTGTCCAGTCTAGATAAAATGAAAGCCGTTCTGCACCAATGACTAAAATATGCTTATATTGCTGAGAACGAATAAATGCATTAGCGATACCCAATGCATATAAAAAACCAGTGCAGGCTGCGTTGAGATCCATTGCACCGCATTGAGCTCCAATATTTTGCTGTACTTTGGATGCAATATTTGGAATTAAGCTATCGGGACTTGTAGTGGCGACTAAGATAAAGTCAATATCCCGTGCATCTAGGCCTGCACAAGCTAAAGCATGTTGAGCTGCAACGGTTGCCATGGTAGAAGTATCTGTATGAGCGTAACGGCGCTCTTTTATACCGGTTCTTGTTGTGATCCAATGATCTGAAGTGTTGATAAATGTAGCGAGTTCATTATTGGTGACGATTGTTGGAGGTAAGCATTTCCCCCAACCACTAATTGCCGCACTTTGCATAGTTTAATCTCTATTTTGCTGTGAAAATTATGAATTACTCGCTTGTAATATTGAGTAACATCTTATATTTTTGTTGTGTAGCTTAAAGTGATTAAAGTGAGTTTGCTTTTTATCGGTTTAGCATAATAAAAAGTGTTTCTCAACTCGTATTTTGGGCGCCACATTTGATTTTTACGGTGAGCCTTAAATATCATGATCACGTTCTTTAGAGTAAGGTTACATTTTTAGGTTAAATAAAAAAAGCAATTTTTAAAAAAAAGTTTTTTTTGTTGTTTGTTGGTTTAGCTTTTTCAAGGGAGAAGTATGAATAAAGTTGTTTTTCTAGATAGAGATGGAGTTATCAATCATGATAGAGGATATGTATCTTGTATTGATGATTTTGTTTTTATCGACGGTGCTGTAGAAGCGTGTAGACAACTCAAAGATATGGGTTATCTATTGATTATTATTACAAATCAATCTGGTATTGGGCGAGGTTATTATACTGAGTCTGATTATTTACACCTCACATCATGGATGGAGCAGCAGTTGAACCAATATGATGTGCAGATAGATGGAATTTACTACTGTCCTCATTATGTGCAAGACGCATCGCTTAAGTGTGCGTGCCGTAAACCTGAGCCAGGCATGCTCCTCAAAGCTCAGGTCGATTTTGATGTAGATATGTCAGCTTCACTGATGATAGGAGATAAACTGACAGATGTTTTTGCTGCGCGTAACGCGCAAGTTAGGCATGCCTTATTAGTACGTTCTGGGCAGTCTTTCGTGCCAGAAGATGAACATCATGCCGATGCTGTACTGAACAGTTTAAGTGATTTACCTGATTGGATTAGGGTGAATAGCTAGCTACTTTCCATAAGATATATTTCTATAGTATTTTTTCACAGTATAATAAATTAAGGACAATGTATGTGGACACTGCTGATATTATTGCTTTTGGGTATCACCCTGTTGTTTTCTGTACAGTCGTGGAGACTAAAGTGGATCAGTGATCCAGCTCTACAGTTTTTTCGAAAAGCACTTCCGCCTTTATCTAGAACTGAACAAGAAGCTATTGATGCAGGTGATGTATGGTGGGAAGGTGACTTGTTCCGCGGCCAACCAGATTGGAATAAGCTTCACGGGCTACCTTACAATAAGCTCACGGAAGAAGAGCAATCCTTTATCGATCATCAAGTCATGACGTTATTACATATGCTTGATGAATATAATATGTCACAAGATTTAAAAGACTTATCTAAGCCTGTCTGGGATTATATTAAAAAAGAAGGTTTTTTCGCTTTAATTATTCCTAAGGAATACGGAGGTCGAGATTTTTCTTCCTATGCCAATTCAACAATTGTCAGTATGATCGCATCACGCTCAGTAGGTGCTGCTGTCACGGTTATGGTGCCTAATTCATTAGGCCCTGGTGAGTTGCTGAGCCATTATGGAACTCAAGAGCAACGCGATTACTGGCTACCCGCTTTAGCAAAGGGTGAGGAAATCCCATGTTTTGCTTTAACAGGACCCGAAGCTGGATCCGATGCAGGCTCTATACCTGATCAGGGCATTGTTTGTTTTGCAAAATTCAAAAATAAGAAAACGTTAGGCATAAAACTGACCTGGGAAAAGCGCTACATTACCTTAGCACCTATTGCGACTGTATTAGGGCTTGCCTTTAAGTTGAAAGATCCAGATAATTTACTGGAAAAAGGTGTTGTGGATCTAGGGATTACTTGTGCACTTGTACCTGTTTCTCATGATGGCGTTGAAATTGGCCGTCGCCATAATCCTCTTAATGTGCCTTTCTTAAATGGCACAACCTCAGGCCAAGATGTATTTATTCCTATGGATTGGCTTATTGGCGGGGTAGAGTATGCGGGCAAAGGCTGGGGCATGCTCATGGAGTGTCTTTCTTCAGGAAGAGGTATCTCTTTGCCTGCTTTGGCATCGGCAACAGGGCACTTAGCAACCCGTACTACGACAGCTTATGCGTCAGTACGTAAGCAGTTTGGCTTACCTATTTTTCAATTTGAAGGTATTCAAGCTCCGCTTGCGCAGATTATTGGTCACACTTATCAACTTGAAGCTTCTCGACGTCTTACGGCAACTGGCGTAGATATGAAGTTGCGCCCTGCTATTGTCAGTGCTATAGCTAAATATCATATGACTGAAATGGGGCGGCAAGTGATCAATGACGCTATGGATATCCATGCGGGTAAAGCTATTCAGATGGGGCGAAAAAATTATCTCGCACAATCTTACATGGGTGTACCCATTACGGTTACTGTGGAAGGTGCAAATATTTTGACGCGAAGCTTAATGATTTTTGGCCAGGGTGCATTTCGCTGTCATCCTTATGTACTGGATGAAATGCAGGCAGCAGCAGAAGAAAATGAAGAAAAAGCTTTATTCGATTTTGATCGCTTATTGATGTCACATATACGTTATGCATGTATGAATGCTTTCAGAAGTTTCTCTGCAGCGCTCACATCAAGTTTTTGTATTCTTTCAGCAAGACCAGGTGCTTTATCACGGTATTACCAGCACTTAACACGTTTTAGTTCTGTTCTGGCTTTTTTAACGGATCTGTCGATGTTGATGTATCGAGGTGAGTTAAAGCGAAAAGAAATGTTTTCTGCACGCTTAGGTGATGTGTTAAGTCATCTCTACCTTGCTTCGGCAACATTGAAAATGTATGAAGATGATGGTTTGCAGCATACCGACTTACCTATAGTGCATTATGTGTTGCAACAAAGGCTGCATGATATGGCTATTGCAGTAGAAGGTGTTTTACAAAATTTTCCTAATCGTTATTTTGGTTTGCTGTGTCGCTTGGTTATTTTTCCGATTGGTAACTATTTCTCAAATCCATCTGACACATTAAAGCAAGAAGTTGCTGCATCGATGATGAAGTCAGAGAGTTTAAGAGAGCGATTATCTATGCTGTGTCCTGTTCTTGAAAATGACGAGCAAGGTATTGCTGAAGTTGAAAAGGCTTTTTTAGCTATACGTGATGTAGCTGATATTGATAAGAAGCTGCAAAGTGCACGCAAACAGGGGATGATTGATAAAAAACTTTCTGCACAAGAGCAAGCACAGCAAGCTATCTCTAAAGAAGTTTTGACCGAAAGTGAAGGAGCAAAGCTTATGGAAGCTCTTAAGTTATGTCGTATTGCAATAGATGTGGATGACTTCGATAAGCTTTAATCAGTCTTGATAAAAAAGGCTGTTTCAACAGCCTTTTTAGATTCTTACAATTGTTTTGCACAACATTGCTGTGAAAAGTAAAGAGCACTAAAGCGTTACAATTTTGCAGGTATTGGTACTTCCGACAGCATGCATGTTGTCGCCGAAGGTAAGTACGATCTGATCCCCTTTTTTGAGGTAGGTTTCTTTCTGTAAAACTTCAAGCGTAGATTGTGCAATATCACTGCTCATTTTTTCTGCACTCATACTTAAAGGTTGCACGCCTCGAAATAAGGCCATAGTTGCTAGGGTTTTTTTATGTGGTGATAATGCAAAAATAGGCAAGGTAGAGCTGATACGAGACATAATCAGTGCTGTCTTTCCTGATTCTGTTAAGGTGACAATAGCTTTGACGTCACGTAGGTGGTTTGCTATGTGCATCGCACAAAATGCTGTAGCTTCTTCTGCATAGTGAAAGTTTTGTGCAAGGTGATTTGTATTACTTTGAAGCTGCGCTTGGGGATGACGTTCTGCGCCTAAGCATACTTCAGCCATAGCTTGTACTGTTTCTTTTGGATAGGCTCCTGAGGCGGTTTCAGCTGAGAGCATGACCGCATCAGTGCCATCAAGGACAGCATTGGCAACATCCATGACTTCTGCTCGAGTCGGCATAGAAGACGATATCATCGATTCCATCATCTGTGTTGCGGTAATCACGGGAGAGTTGAGTTCTTTACACAGCTGAATCAATCGTTTTTGTACAGCAACAAGTTCAGGATCGCCTATTTCAACACCTAAGTCACCACGTGCAATCATAATCGCATCGGATGCGTGGATAATGTCACGAATTGCTTTTTCACTTGCAACTGCTTCTGCTCTTTCTACTTTTGCAATAATTTGAGCATCAGAGCCTGCTTTTTGCGCAAGCTCTCTTGCATACTGTATATCTTGACCGTTTCTAGGGAAAGATACGGCAAGATAGTCCACATTAATTTGGGCTGCGGTTTTAATATCTTCTTTATCTTTTTCAGTGAGGGCGTCAGCAGAAAGTCCTCCGCCTCTTTTATTGATGCCTTTTTTATTGGATAAGGTACCACCTAGCATGACTTGGGTGTAGATTTTAGTATCTTCAATCTTTTCAACATGAAGTTGAATTTTTCCATCATCGAGCCATAATACATCGTTAGGTTTAAGATCTTGAGGTAAGTTTTCATAGTCGACTTTAACTTGATGCTCGTCTCCAGCATTTGCATCTGAAGCTGTATCTAAAATGAAAGGTTGCTTTTCTTTTAAGAGAGCAGAACCGTTTTTAAATTTTGCGATACGTATTTTAGGGCCTTGTAAGTCACCTAATACAGCTACATTGACTTTTAATTCTTTAGCTATTTTACGCACCATTTGGGCACGTCTTACGTGGTCTTCTCTATCGCCGTGGGAAAAATTAAGTCTGACTATATTGACACCCGCTTCGATAATATCATAGAGGTGATGTGCCTCATCGGTTGCAGGGCCTAAAGTTGCGACAATTTTTGTTCTACGAAACATATAGCAGCGACTCCTTTACTCAAGTAGGAATGTAACTTTTTATAGTGGCTTATAGTTTAGCACGGTTCTTTTTCAAGACGATATTCTTTTAAAACATCTTTTGCACGTTTGAGGTTTTCTTTGAAGTGGACACCACGGCGTAACGTAAACCCTGTTGCGAGTACATCAATGATAGTAAGTTGAGCAATGCGTGATGCCATAGGCATATAAATGTCGGTATCTTCTGGCACATCGATGCATACTGCCAGCGTAGCAGCTTTAGCTAAAGGCGATCCAGGTGCTGTGATAGCGATGACTCCTGTTCCATTGCGTTGAGCCAGCTCCGTGATTTCAAGTAGAGCTTTAGTACGTCCCGTATGAGAAATTAAAACAACGATGTCATTTTCATTTGCATTAATACAGTTCATTTTCTGCATTAAAACATCATCAAAACACAAGACAGGCACATTAAATCTGAAAAACTTATTTTTCGCATCATGAGCGACGGCAATAGAAGCACCTAAGCCAAAAAATGAAATAGTTTTTGCTTGCGTGAGTAAGTCAACAGCTCGATTGATGGATTGAATATCTAGGCTTTGTCTTGCGATTTCTAATGCAACAATGGAAGACTCAAAAATTTTATTGGTATAAGACTCTGGACTATCATGCTCTTCAACATGACGACTGATATAAGGTGTGCCGTTAGCAAGACTTTGAGCTAAATGTAATTTAAAATCTGGATAACCTTTGGTGGCTAAACGTCGACAAAAGCGATTAACTGTGGGTTCGCTTACACCTGCGGTTTGTGCAAGTGATGCTATGCTGGAATGAATCACATCTTTAGGAGATGCTAAAATAGTTTCTGCAACTTTGCGCTCAGATTTACTGAAGCTTGTAAGATTTTGCTGAATTTTCTCTAAGGTATTCATAAATAAAATTTGCCTACTATTCACTTGAATTTCAATTGCTTACAAAATAGAGCGGACATGGCATAAACCCAAGTTTTTGACGCTAATTTGTGTGTTCATTTTAAATGGTTTTGTCATGTGGATCCAGATGTATCTTGCACCTTCTTTATCTTTCTTTACATGCTTTTAACGCTTAACGTTGGTATATTTCTATCAGAGTTGGTATCATAGCATTTTATTGTTTTTTTAGAGGAGTTACTCTTCATGGACGTATCCTCAGCAAATTTATCTTGTGACTTTGTATTATTCGGAGCTCTAGGAGATTTAGCTAGAAAAAAGCTTATCCCATCTTTGTATAAATTAGAACAAAAAAATTTATTGGGCTCATCTGTGCGCATTGTTGGCGTTGCGCGTCAGAGTATATCATTACATGAATACACGGTCTTAATCAAAGAAATGCTAGAGTATGCTGTAGAGCTTCCTTTATGCTCATCTACTTTAAATCGGTTTATTGCCCGCTTTGAGTATGGCGTTTTAGATTTTATGCAAACGGATGCTTATAGTATACTCAAGGTATTTTTGAATACAAAGCACCCACAAATTTATTATTTGGCCACTCCTCCTGCTGTATACAGAGATATTTGCCAGGGCTTAAGCAATGCACACTTAATTGATCAGACCTCTCGTGTTGTGTTGGAAAAGCCGATCGGTTCGTGTTTCCAGTCTTCGCAAGTGATTAATGACCATGTTGCACATTTTTTCCAAGAAAAACAAATTTATCGCATCGATCATTATTTGGGCAAGGAAACTGTGCAAAATCTTATCGCATTACGTTTTTCCAATGCTTTGTTTGTGTCTAATTGGGACGCTTCTACTATTGATCATGTGCAAGTGACTGTAGCTGAAGAGGTTGGTATTGCAGGGCGTTGGGACTACTTTAATACAACAGGTCAGATGCGAGATATGGTACAAAATCATTTACTTCAGATCTTGAGCCTTGTTGCTATGGAACCACCAACACACTTAGATGCAGATAGTATTCGAGATGAAAAGGTAAAAGTTTTAAAGTCATTACGCCCTATAACGCAAGATTCTATTTTTGAAAATACGGTAAGAGGCCAATACGATCAAGGTTTTATTCAAGAACAGGCTGTTCAAGGCTACTTTGATGAAGATGGAGCAGATCCTGAAAGTGAAACGGAAACCTTTGTCGCTTTACGCATTTATATTGATAATTGGCGCTGGGCAGGTGTTCCTTTTTACTTGAGATCGGGTAAACGCATGCCCAATAAAACATCTGAAATTGTGATCTATTTTAAAAATCCACCTCATAGTTTGTATGGTGAACAATATAAGCAGACTTTATCTAATAAATTAACAATTCGGTTGCAGCCAGATGAAGGTGTGGATATTCAGGTTTTGAATAAGGTACCAGGTGTGAATTCACAAGCCAGATTACAAACAACAAAGTTAGATCTGAGTTTTAATGATACCTTTAATACTGAAGTCATATCTGATGCATATGAACGCTTGATTTTGGCCACCATGACAGGCGATCAGTCTTTATTTGTGCGCCGAGATGAAGTGGAAGCAGCTTGGAAGTGGGTAGATAGTGTTATGCTTGCTTGGCAGGCTACAGGAGATAAACCTAGACTTTATCCTGCTGGATCTTGGGGGCCTGTTGCTTCCTCAACTCTAATCTCGCAAGATGGTCGTTCTTGGGATGAATCATGATGAAAACACAACACAAACTATGTAAGTTTGAAAATAAGACGTTACTAGAGCGTCAGTTGAGTGAACAGATTACTCAGATTTTACAAGCCGCTATTTTAGCTCGAGGTCAGGCTTCTTTAGTTGTATCAGGTGGTCAAACACCTGTGGGTTTATTTAAGCTATTGAGCCAAGCTTCTTTAGATTGGAGCAAAGTATGGATTACTTTAGCAGACGAAAGGTGGGTGCCGCCTACGGATTTAGCCAGCAATGAAGCGATGGTACGCGAGCATTTATTACAGCATCAAGCTGCCCAAGCTCATTTTATTCCTTTGTGGCAAGCAGGTCATCCGAGTGATGTTATACCTCAGCTAGAAAAGAGTCTGCATGCGATCACAGCGTATCCTTTTGACGTTGTGGTATTGGGTATGGGACTAGATGGTCATACCGCAAGCTGGTTTCCATGTTCAGCTGAAATCAAACAGCTTTGGCAGCAAGAATCATATGTCGCCACGGTACAACCGCAGACAGCTGAACATTTACGTATGACATTCACACCAAAAGCATTACTCAACGCAAAAAATAAGTTCATTCATGTCGTGGGTCAATCCAAGTTAGATGTGCTTGAGCAGGCTTGCAAAGAGCCTTGTGTTGATCTGATGCCCATTCGTGCTGTATTGGAGCAAGAAGATGTGTGTGTGTTTTGGAGTTTATCATAGAGGTATAAGTTGTGCATTCAGTCATAGAACAAGTCACTCAACGCATTATTCAGAGAAGCAAAACAACGCGTCAGGCCTATCTGGATCATATCAAAGATGCAAAACATGAAGGTGTAACGAGACAAAGCTTATCTTGTGGTAATTTAGCTCATGGTTTTGCGGCATGTGGTGCAGTAGAAAAGCAGAAATTACGCTCTTTCACGAAAGCCAATATAGGCATCATAACGGCCTACAATGATATGCTTTCGGCACATCAGCCTTATAAAAGTTATCCTGATATCATAAAACAAGCATGTCGCGAATCGGGTCATGTTGCACAAATTGCAGCAGGGGTTCCTGCTATGTGTGACGGTGTAACACAAGGCCAACCAGGTATGGAGCTGAGCTTATTGAGTCGAGACGTCATTGCTATGTCTACAGCTTTAGGTCTTGCGCATAATATGTTTGATGGTGGTTTACTTTTAGGTATTTGCGATAAAATTGTACCTGGTCTGCTCATTGGTGGCTTAAGCTTTGGTCACTTGCCTATGATGTTTGTTCCTGCAGGCCCTATGGCTTCAGGTTTACCTAATCGTGAGAAAGCGCGTATTAGGCAAGAATATGCCGAAGGTAAAGTCTCAAGAGATATTCTCCTCGAGGCTGAATCCAAAAGTTATCATAGTCATGGTACTTGTACTTTTTATGGTACGGCAAATTCAAATCAGCTGGTCATGGAGATGATGGGGCTACAATTACCCGGGTCATCATTTATTCACCCCGACGATCCGCTGCGAGAAGGACTCACACAGTATGCTGCGCAACAGGTGTGTCGCCTTACGGCTGATAGCGGTCAATATACACCTCTGGGTCATATCGTTAATGAAAAATCCTTGGTTAATGGTATTGTTGGTTTACTTGCTACAGGTGGTTCGACGAATTTAACGATTCATTTGATTGCAGTGGCTCGCGCAGCGGGTATTCAAATTGATTGGGATGATTTTAATGAGCTATCGAGTGTCGTGCCTCTTTTAGCTAAAGTGTATCCAAATGGTCAAGCTGATATCAATCATTTCCATGCCGCAGGTGGCGTGCAGTACTTAGTGCGCACTTTATTAGAGCATGGTTTCTTATATGAAGATGTGCCTACTGTTGCCGGCTTTGGCTTACACCATTATACAAAAGAAGCTAAGTTTATCGATCAGAAAGTTGTATGGCAAGAAGGTGCTATGAGCAGCCTTGATCAAGATGTATTACGTTCGGTTGAGCACCCATTTTCATCTCATGGTGGTTTAACGCGGTTGTCTGGCAATATAGGTCGAGCTGTCATCAAGACGTCTGCTGTGAAAGATGAACACCTCGTTATTGAAGCACCCGCTTTGGTGATTGAGAATCAAGAAGATTTAAAACCTTTATTTGAACAAGGTAAGCTGAATCAAGATTATATCATTGTAGTACGAGGACAAGGACCTAAAGCGAATGGCATGCCTGAGCTGCATAAGCTAATGCCAATTTTAGGGAGCTTACAAGATCAAGGCTATCGTGTGGCTTTAGTGACTGATGGTCGAATGTCTGGTGCATCAGGCAAAGTACCGGCCGCCATACATGTGTCTCCTGAAGCTTTAGATGGAGGTGTGATTGGTTTGATTCAATCAGGAGATAAAATTCGGATTGATCCCTATCAAGAAGAGTTGACTTTGCTTGTTGCAACTGAAGACTTAGCAAAACGTCCTCAGTTTTCTCAAGCCAGTGATCGAGTCAATATAGGCATTGGTCGAGAGATGTTTTATGGTTTACGTAAAATGTTTACTCACTCTGAAGAAGGTGCTCGATCAATTCAGGTTGTAGATGAGTTGTATTAAATTCTGCTTCATATTTAAATTAAGAAATAAAAGAGATTTATATGTCAGAGACGAATATAAAGCTTACACCATCTCAAGTGTTTGAGAAATCTGCTGTGATACCTGTTGTGGTTATAGAACAGCTTGAGCAAGCTGTACCTTTGGCGCAAGCATTGCTGGCAGGTGGAATCCCTATTATTGAAATTACCTTGCGTAGTGACTGTGCTTTAGATGCAGTCAAAGCAATCAGGGCTCAATTACCTGCTATGTTTGTGGGTGTAGGAACAGTCCTTAATGACAAAGACTTTCATGATGCTAAGAATTCGGGAGCACAGTTTGCGATTTCTCCTGGCGCATCTACATCACTTTTGCGTTTAGGCCAAGAGAGTTCTATGACTTTTATTCCAGGTGTTGCTACACCGTCTGAGATCATTAAAGCGATGGACTTTGGTTATCAGCATTTTAAGTTTTTTCCGGCGCAAGCTTTAGGTGGAGTGAACATGCTTAAGGCTTTTGCAGGTCCTTTGCCTCATGCTCAGTTTTGTGCAACAGGTGGTATTTCACTGGATAATGCGCCATCTTATCTAGCATTATCCAATGTACTTTGCGTTGGAGGGAGCTGGATTGTACCCCATGCTCTGATTGCAAAAGGTGATTGGCAGGCCATCACTGAACTATGTCGTTCAACGAGGGCACAGTTGCAGCACTAAGTTGCATCTCAAATTCATATCATCATAAAATCGCTACAGGTAAAAAGTAGCGATTTTTTTATATTTAATCAAACAGCTGGCTATCTTTTGCATTGATTGATGCGCCATGAATATGGCGACTATCTTTACCCATGAGATAGAGATACAGCGGCATGAGTTCTTCTGTAGTTTGAAGTAAGTTTTGATCTTCGGCAGGAAAAGCTGAGAGGCGCATTTTTGTTTTGGTTGCGCCAGGGTTGATCGCATTGACGCGGATAGAGCTATGTTCTAGTTCATCTGCTAAAACTTGCATCATACCTTCAGTAGCAAATTTTGAAATAGAATAAGCCCCCCAGTGTGCACGACCTTGTTGGCCTACACCGCTTGATGTGAACAGTATTGTTGCTTCTTTACTTTTTCGCAGCAAAGGCAGAAGAGCTTTAGTGAGTTGAAATTGAGCTGTGACATTGACTTGTAGAACTTCATCAAATAAATCTTTCGAGGTGTGCTCTAAAGGCGAAAGCGTACCCAAAACAGCTGCATTATGTAGGAGGCCGTCTAGTTTGCCAAACTGTCCAAGTATGGTTTCAGCCAAACTTTGATAATGGATTTCACTAGCACCTTTTAGATCCATGGGGACTATAGCTGGTTTGGGGGAACCTTCTTGCATGATTTCATCATAAGTTGACTCTAGCTTAGGCACTGTACGCCCTAAAAGAATAACTTGCGCTCCATACGCGGCATACGCTTTTGCAGCGGTACGTCCTATACCATCTCCAGCACCTGTAATCAGAATAGTTTTGTCACGCAGTAATGTTTTATGCGGTTGATAATTGAGCACAGTAATATATTCCTTTGACTTTAAATTAAATGAGTTTTGATATAGATCACAAACTCCAGAATATTTTTCTTTTTAAAGTATCAGAAAACATACATTCAATCTAGAAAAAGATAAAATAGAGAATAAAAAAAAATAGATGTATCATTTTGAAAAGTATAAAATTTTTTTTTTAAAAACTAACTTTAAAATTTTTCTCAACTCTGACCAGTCAATTAAGTGGTTACTTAGTTCCTCTAATATGTCAGGATGTGCGAGTTTTTTTACGCTAGATACCGGAATTCTGAAAGGTAACTTATGAAACATACAATTTATTATGCAGCGCTTTGTATCTTAATGGTGCTTACAGGCTGTACAAAAACCCAACACTCAGCCGATCCTGATTATGGTGCGAAGCCACCTCGATCCATATTTCATCCCTCTGGAGCACTGTTGTCTATGCAAAATGGTGATACCCATAATGCAATGAAACAGTTAAGTTTTCCTACGGGTCTGATGCACCTTCCCACTTATGATGGCACCATAAAATTAGGAGACTCTATAAATACGTTACTTGAGTTAGATAAGCCCAAGATGTTTTATGGTACCACAGAAAGAGCAGTGGGTGCTTTAGATGGCTGGGCGCTCAGTGCTCCAATTCATCTTTATTTTACTTTGCATGGTCAAAAGCTTGATCAGAAGACCTTTGCTGAGGGTATTAAACTATATGAAATCGGCTCAGGGCAAGAGCCGAAGCTATCGCAAGAATGGAAATTTATCTCATCTGATGTTCAATCATTGACAGATGAGTTCAAAAAAGTAAATCATCAGAACCAAAGTATGCTTTATACTGCAGACTATGTTGCTTCTGAAGAGATGATCTCCATCATACCCATTACGCCTTTAAAGCCTAAAACGAAGTATCTGATGGTTTTGACCAATGCATTAAAGACGACATCAGGTCAAAAAGTGAGAGGCTCTGCATTGTATGAATATGTATTAGACGAACAAAATCAGCTTTCAAACGAGGCTCAAGATTTAAAAAATTGGTTGAACTCTAATAAAGGGATTTTTTGCGCTCAACAGGTAAAGAGTTTTTGCACTCAACATGATGTGATTTACTCGAACGCTTTTGAGACGCAATCGGTTGACGAACCTTTTGTAGCTTTGAAAGGAGCCATGCAAACATTACCAGATTACACGCCTGAGCTAACGGATATTAAACTTATAGAGCCGTTAGAGCTGACTAAAACCTATGAGATTTATGAGGGTAAACTTAAAACACCAAGTTACATACAAACACATAGTTTTAAAGATGCGCAAGGTAAATCTTGTCAATCTTTAGCCAATTGTGCGGAGTTAGATCAAGCATATTGGGTATCAGGGCGTACGAGTCCTTATGCTCTGGCTTATGCTGCAGAGAACTTAGCCAAAGATCAAAGAGCAGCATTTGCCACAGCTATCTTAAAGAGCTCAAACCAACTTATTAATTTAGACTTACAGCAAAGTCAAGACTTCCCTGGCTTTTGGGACTTAAACTTCCATGGTAAGCTTGAGCAGGTTCAAACATTTTATAAAAAGCCTAAAAATTTATACCTACTCTGGGATTTAAAAGGGATTGACGATAAATCACTTGATCCGATTAAACACATTACACGATATAACCCTTTACCTAAGATTGAGGTCTCTAAAAAGGATAATCAGTTACCTGTGCGTATAGTCCGTCCTCTCAAAAATAAGCAGGGCAAGGATTGTAAAGACAAAGACAAGCAACAAGTGACCATACTGATGCACGGTATTAACAGCAATAAAGAAACCATGGATCCTGTTGCGATAAAGCTTACTGAGCAATGTGTGATCAGTGTAGCCATTGATTTACCTTTTCATCATAAAAGCTACTTTCAAAAGGAATCTGAAGATGGAAAGGGATTAACAGAGAATACAGAACTTTTAGATCATGAGCTCAGTCTGGTACGCGACGAACAAGTACAGTCGGATGACAAAAAAGTACAGTCGGATAAAGTCCCTGTTCAACAACCTAATACTGATCAAAATGCAAAAGATAACGATCCTGCTAGACTCTTTGTTTATGGTAAGGCTTTTATGCGAGCTCAAAGTTCTTTAGTGATTCGTGATGCCTTGCGTCAAGCCGTGGTTAATAATCTTGCTTTGCGTTATGCGCTCAATAGCGGTATGAAGTTTGGTGATCAAGATGAGGTTAAGATCGATGATGTAAGTCTTGTAGGCCTATCTTTAGGAGCGATTACAGGCACTGGTGTAGCAGCTTACGCAGGTCATAAGGAAGCAGATCATAACGAAGCAGATCATAA
>DDNL01000020.1:0-50814 GCA_002341165.1 Shewanellaceae bacterium UBA2521 | reverse complement strand
GAAGCAGATCATAACGAAGCAGATCATAATAATTTTGGACTTAGCTCTGCAACCTTAGTTGCACCAGGTATGAATTTACCCCATTTCCTTATCAGCTCGCCTTTGTTCCACGAAACTTTAGAAAAGGAATTGAAAGAAGCCTGGGAATTAACCAAAGCTGCAAAAAATGGTGCATCATGGGAACAAAGTAGAGAGTCTTTTATTGGCGAGTTTGGTATAGTGATGAACATTGTACTTGACAGTGCTGAACCTGCTTCATTTGCACAAGTACTTGCCAAGCAAGAGAGTTTACCTTATTTAATCGTAGAGATGGTAGGTGATCAAGTCATCCCTAACAAAGTGATGCAGAAACCAGAGTCGCTGTACACTCAAGCATTTTCTACGTATTCGTGGATTTCAGCCTTTTTTGTGCCGAATGCAGGTACAGAGCCTTTGCTTCTAGCAGCCAAGACTCTACTTCATAAAGAGAATGAAACCTGTTTGGCTCAAGCTCCGAAAAAACCTGTATGTCATGCCGCGCTTAAGTTAGAAAACGGTGAACATGCAAGCCTCATTGCAGGTGAGGACAAAGATGGCGTTAAAAATGACGTACGCAAAGACTTGTTACAAACGGTTGAAAACTTTGTAATATCTAAAGGTAAAACGATCAGTTCAGAATAGCCTCTATCAGATTGATCTGACCAGCAGCTTTAGTTTTACTAAGCGAATGCATTGAAGTTTAGCCCTTACATCTTGTGTAAGGGCTTTTTCTTTTATCTGTTCTTGATTACAATAGAAAGCTATTTTTTTTAGTGGAGATGTGAACGTGGAATTTATGTACGATTTAGGTTTATTTTTTGCGAAAGCTTTCATTTTTGTTATAGCTGTACTCGCTGTAATTGGAGGCGCTGTTGCGCTCAGTGGCAAAGGCAAGCCTGAAAAGGGCAATTTAATCATGACGCACTTGAGTGAGAAAATCGCTGAAAGAACACATGAATTAAAAAGAGAAGTCTTGTCCAAGAAAGCTTTTAAAGCATACGAAAAACAACGTAAAAAAGAAGAAAAAGAACAAGATAAGTTGCAAGATGAGCCTCAAGAGTCAGCTAAGCCTCATATTTTCGTGATCAAATTCAAAGGAAGTATCGATGCACATGAAGTTTCTTCTTTACGTGAAGAAGTAAGTGCTGTGTTATCGATAGCTGAGCCTCAAGATGAAGTCATTGTACAGGTCGAAAGCGGCGGTGGTATGGTGCATGGCTATGGTTTAGCTTCGAGTCAACTAGCACGTCTACGTGAAGCTGGATTGAAGTTAACCGTGTGTGTGGATAAAGTGGCTGCAAGCGGTGGTTATATGATGGCGTGCGTCGCTAATGAAATTGTTGCAGCACCATTTGCCATTTTAGGCTCTATTGGCGTTATTGCTCAAGTGCCTAATTTTCATAAAATTTTAAAGAAAAATGATATAGAATTTGAGCAGCACACAGCAGGTGAGTTTAAGCGCACTTTAACTATGTTTGGCCACAACTCTGATGAAGCGCGTTATAAGTTTAAACAAGAGCTCGAAGAAACCCATCAACTCTTTAAAGGTTTTGTAGCCAAGTATCGTCCTCAACTTGATCTCGCTCAAGTGGCGACAGGCGAACATTGGTTTGGGCAGCAAGCTTTGGATTTGCAACTTGTTGATACATTGAGAACCAGTGATGATGTGATTTTAGATAGAGCTAAAACGCATCAAGTCTTCTTGGTCGAATATAAAATGAAGCAGAAGCTTGCAGATAAGTTATCTAAATCAGCGTCTATGCTTGTGAAAACTGTACTACAAAGTTTGAAGCATCAGCAACACTATTCATGATAGCGCGCACAAAGTAGCAATATAAAAAGCCAGTTTAAACTGGCTTTTTATGTAAGCAGGATGTTGCTTATGCACTGTAGTTTTGGTTCACAAAATCCCAGTTCACAAGGTTCCAAAAAGCTTCTAAATATTTAGGGCGTGCATTACGATAGTCGATATAGTAAGCATGTTCCCATACGTCAACGGTCATAAGAGGTGTAATACCGTCTTCTGTAAGAGGCGTTGCAGCATTGCTGGTGTTAACGATTTCAAGAGCGCCAGCTTTGTTTTTTACTAGCCATGTCCAGCCGCTACCGAAGTTGTTCGCTGCTTTATCTGAGAGCTCTTTTTGAAACGCATCAAAGCTACCGAAGTGCTCGTCAATCGCTGCTGCGATTGCACCTGTAGGCGCTCCACCTGCATTGGGTGCAAGGCAGTTCCAGTAGAAAGTATGGTTCCAAACTTGCGCTGCATTATTGAAAACAGGTCCTGTTGAGCTTTTGATGATTTGCTCTAGAGATTGACCTTCAAAACCATCTAACATACCGTTGAGCTTATCGACATAAGTCTTATGATGCTTACCATAATGATACTCGAGAGTTTCTTTAGAGATATGAGGTACAAGAGCATTCATATCATAAGGCAAATTAGGTAATTCAATTGCCATAGTGTTCTCCTATATTATTTTAAGGGCTTTGACTCACAATGTGTTATTGTACGGCGAATAAAAATAAATTGCATGTATCCTGGTGCGTAAAAGTATAAAAAAGTGCTTCATTGTGCTTTATTATTTGGTGATATCTTAAAAATTGCGTACAATGTGCTTAAAATTCATTGTTAATTGTTATGTAGGTGTGCATGGATACAATAGATAAAATTAAACAGCAAATAGAAGAAAACCCTATTTTGTTGTACATGAAAGGTTCTCCTAAGTTGCCAAGCTGTGGTTTTTCTTCGCAAGCAAGCCAAGCCTTGATGCATTGTGGAGCACAGTTTGCTTATGTAGATATTCTACAAAATCCTGATATTCGTGAGAAATTGCCAGAATATGCAAATTGGCCTACTTTCCCACAACTTTGGGTCGAAGGTGAGCTCATTGGTGGTTGCGATATTATGATGGCTATGTTTCAAAGTGGTGAGCTGCAAACACTCATCAAAGAGACAGCTGCTAAATATGAAGAAAGCGATCAGCAAAAGACGGATTAATTCCCGCTTATATGCAAAAAAGCCGCTTTTATAAGCGGCTTTTTGCTTTATTTCTGGCCTGAGCAGCATGCTTTTTTATATAAAATTAGCTTTTATGAGAAAAAGCGGACATTAAAGCTCAAGTATTTCTCTATTTAGCCAATATAGAAATAGAGAATCTTCTACTATGTCTATTTAGGTTATGCAAGAAAGCTTATATTATCTTTGGCAAATTACTTTAGCCTATCCAGCATCGGCTTTTGTCGTGTTGTTGATTATTCTGGTATCTTTATTTTTAGTTGTAAGCCATATGCAAGTTTTCTTTTTTCGCATTATAGCCATGTCTCTTGGTAGTATGCTTTTCATTGGTTTACTTTATTTGCTCTGGCCTCAACAAGAAGAAAAAGAGTTTGTCGTGGCACAGCCTTCCACCCTTGGTCTATATGAAGATGATAGTTGGGATCTTCCTGAAAAAGTCGCCGTGATCTCTTTAGACTCTTTGCTTAAAACTCATACCTGTGAATTTAAAAAAGGGCGTGAACTCAAATCGATGAAGTCTGGCTTTTTTATTCCTTTAGCACAAACCTATGATCTTCTCTTATTTAAAAAGAGTGCGCAAAACTTTATGCTGCAAGTACGAGAGCGTGCTCAAGGACATGTTATCAAAACAGTGATTTTACAGTTGAAAAGACCTTTAGTTTTTAAAGTCAATGAACAACACTATCAAGTGTTTTATGAGTATACTGATGGTGTGGCAAGTGTGATTAGTGTAACGCCTTGTACTTGTACTAAGCAGGTGTGAACTGTACTGATATAAGCCATACAAGCCATACAAGCCATATATAGAAATAAAAGGAGTGTACTCATGTGGCAGCAAGGTACTATTGTCGGACGAATTGACTGGACAGATCATCTCTTTAGCTTGAAGATTCAAGCTTCGGTTGCACCATTTGAAGCAGGCCAGTTTATCAAGCTAAGTCAACTTGTAGACGACAAACGTATTGCACGTGCTTATTCTTTAATCAATGCGCCAGACGAAAGCACGCTCGAAGTATTAGTGACTTACGTACAAGGCGGGCAATTATCTCCTTATCTGCATCAGCTCCAGCTTGGAGATATGCTTGATGTATCCGTACAGGCTTCAGGCTTTCTTGTTTTATCCGAGTTACCTGCTGCATCATCACTTTTATTTTTAGCCACGGGAAGTGGTATCGGACCTTTTTTATCAATGATGCGTGCCGGAGATATTCAGCAGCAATTTCGCCGGATAGCTTTAGCTTATGGTGTACGCAAAACCGCAGATTTAGCTTATGCTGATGAGCTTGAGTCATGGATGCAGGCCTTGCCAGAGCAGTTCAGTTGGTGTCCTTGTGTGACACGTGAGCCAGATTATTCTGGGTTAACTCAACGTATACCTCAATTAATTGAGCAAGGTGAGCTAGAAAAGCAGCTCAATATGCCAATTGAGCCTCCTGATTTACATGTTTTGCTGTGTGGTAATCCTGGTTTAATTACAGAAGGTACTGAGATATTAAAACATAGAGGTTTAGAGAAGCATCGCCGCAGAAAACCAGGCCATATCAGCGTTGAAAAATATTGGTAAACTATTTTGTAATCACGCGACCATTTAAAGGCTGGATCGGCCGGTTGTTTTTACCTGTTAATTTTTCAAACCTTTTAATTTGTTCAAAGGATGCATAAAGTGGTTTTTGGAAAATGACCCATTTGACTTCTTCGTGACAATCGGGATAAGTAAGAGAACCTGTGTAACTGAAATAACTACGGTTCGCTGTTGCGGGGACGAGATTGATCATGTTTAAAGGTGTTTTAAATAAATTAGCACCCCTTTTTCTTGGGGCGGTTTGAAGAATCTTTTCCAGCTCATTGTGTTTTCTTCCCGGGCTGATAAAGGTGGTGAGAATCAAGCCAAACTTTCCTTTACGTTTACCTTCCGTATGGATATGCATGAGCTGAATCTCCATTCTATAATGCTTGCTATCGACTTGATGCTCACTTGGTGTGCGTATACGTGTATGGATGAGTTCATACCTCTCTTTGCCTATGGTGACAAAGCTACCGTATTGTGAATTGATCTGTAGACCTAATGTATCGTTATAAATTTCACCTGCATTGTATAAGTATTCAAAACGTACAGGTTCTTTTTTAATTTCAATGCCTCCTATTATGTTGATCGGTGACTGCGCACGACCTGCACGACATTTCATATATTTAGGATTGAGCTTTCCCCAGAAAGTTGGACCAGTTTTCCCTAAATAGCTCCAATCGTTATTCGAGAAGGCAGGAGGTAGGGCAAGCAGTAAAGCAATAAAGATGAGGCTCTTTATTTTCATGAAAAGATACGAAGCGTAGACGATAGATGACTAAATTTTAGTTCAAAGTGACTACGCTTGCCAATCTCATCCTATATCTTATAGAGTGCTTGAGCTGGGTGAGGACTGAGTGTGGATACCTAACTCGCTTGCGTCTTCATGTGCAAAACGAAATTTCATATTATGTTCTACATCATTGCGCATGACCGCGGTAAGCAGGCAGAGGTGTTGATTTTGGAAAATTTGCAGTACTTCACCGGCTTTACGATAACCCTTCTCAAGCTGCATTTCAATTGAATCGCCAATAGTATGTGTGTGCTGACTTTGCCCTGTTAACACATAGAGCGCACGTTTATTACCACCACGATATGTCATACGAGCAATGGTTTCTTGACCGATATAGCAACCTTTGGTGAGACAAATGCCACCTAAAGTGTCTAAGTTCAGCATTTGTGGTACAAATTGCCCTTGGTGTGCGGCTTCAAAGAGGGGGTACCCGTTTAAGATTTCCAGACCTTGCCAAATTTGAGTATTAAGATTGTATTCTACTTCAGGTAACGATGCAGAAAAATCGATAATGATAGCGCGGTCTTGGGCATGTAAAATGGCATAGTGTTCACCAAGACTCAAAGTCTCTCCGGTTATATCATAGTGTTGTATAAGCCATGCACTTGCATCTGTACCACAAATACCGCGTAGCTCGATATCACAAGCTTCAATGTTGACTTGATGAAACACGGCGTACTTTTTTAGGTGTTCTATCTGCAATCGAATTAGGCTTTGAGGTAAAAGTAGAAAAATTTTATCTGCTTGCTTAAATAGACGAAAACAACTGATCATTTTACCCTTGGCATCACAGTGTGCACCCCAACACCATGTGTTTTGGTCTAAGTTGACGACATCACAAGTGAACTGGCCTTGTAAAAAATCAACAGCTTGTGTGCCTGTGACTTTGATCAGGCCCAGATGCTTTAAAGAGGCAAAGCCTAGATCAGGTAGATCGGCAAAGGTAGTTAATTCATCGATAGCTTTTGAGTGATCCACAACATATTCTCTCACTTGAAGTTTATATACAAAGCTATCTTAATTTGTTCTATAGTTTTTGCAAGGCCTTTTCTATTAAATAGTTGATTAGTATTTCTTTTTCTTTTTCTTTGATTTTTTCTTTGTCTCTTGTGTATGCTTTTCGATACTTTGGATAATATCTGGATCATCGGGTTTAGTACTTGCAGACCAAGAGCCGACGACACTCCCTTTTTTGTCAATAAGATATTTATGAAAATTCCAGCCGGGAGCACTTTTACTTTCTAGTGCTGCTGTTTTAAAGATTGAAATAGCATTGTTTCCTCGAACAGGAACAGGCTCTGTCATCGGAAACTTTACACCGTAGTTGATATAGCACACTTGTGCTGTTTTATCTTGCTTACTGTCTTCTTGAAAAAAATCATCTGATGGAAAGCCAATAACAAGGAAATTCCTTGTTTTATACTTTTCATAAATGGCTTGGAGTTGCTTAAACTGCTTTGTAAAGCCGCAGTAGCTTGCTGTATTGACAATTAAAACAGCTTTACCTGCGGTCATCTTACATAAATCAAGAGTCTCTTTAGAGTTCAGTTTCTTATATTGTGTTTTAAATATAGGAGCGCAGTGATTGCTTGCATAACTGAATACACTGAAAGTAAGACAAGACAGAAGAAGTATTTTTTTAATATGCATAGTCCATAGCCATCAAAGAGTGAAAAAGTAGTATGTATTAGTCTAGATTATTTTATACTTTTTGAGCAGCCTTTAGTTGCTTTACCTTTGTGTCTGTGGCAAGTAATAGGTGATCTGCGGGACGCTGTGCAAAAAGCCCACAAGTGACGACACCACTGATATGATTGATACGCTGCTCTAGTTCGATAGCTTGGGTGATATTTAAATTATGAATATCTAGTATGAGATGACCATTATCAGTTGTGAATCCTGAACGATAAACAGGATCGCCACCGAGCTTGACGATTTCACGTGCAACATAAGAGCGCGCCATAGGAATGACTTCAATAGGTAAAGGAAACTGCCCTAGTTTTGAGACATACTTACTTTGATCTGCAATACATACAAACTCTTTTGCAGCGGCAGCGATAATTTTTTCTCGTGTGAGTGCACCACCACCACCTTTAATCATCTGAAGGTCATGATTGATTTCATCAGCGCCGTCAACATAAATAGGTAGCTCTGCAACATCGTTCAGTTCAAGAACGGGTATACCTAAAGCCTGTAAATGCTTTGTTGATGCATGTGAGCTCGATACTGCACCTTCGATATGAGGCTTGATAGTTGCAAGAGCTTCAATAAAATAAGTCACAGTTGATCCCGTGCCGACACCCACAATACTTTGTGGTGGAATCAATTCGATTGCTGCTGTAGCTGCTGCTTGTTTCATATTATGTTGGTTCATAAGAAAAGCCTAAAAGTGAAATGACAATAATAAAATAAGTTTATTAGGCATTTTACCTGTATTTATCTATTTTTTAAACTGTTGCAAAGGTACATGTTTTGGTAGGCGTAACGAGATGCGTGAGTCGAACATCCCAAGGCTCAGGCTGTAAGGTTTTCACTTCTTGTTCATCAAAAGCAAAACCAATAAGAGCGGGTTGCCATAGAGCGTGTTGGGCTAATGTACAGTCATAGTAACCACCGCCCATACCGAGCCGATGGCCTTTAGCATCGAATGCGACCAAAGGTAGAATGAAAGTATCTATGGTTTCAAGTGATATGACTTCACGACTGTCGAGCTTAGGCTCTTGAATATGAAATCTATTCGGTATCATTGTGGTTTTAGGTGTATAGTTTTGAAACAATAAGTGTCTTGGTGTAAATGGATGAATACGTGGCAATGCAAGAGCTATATTTTGTGCCCAAAGTTGTTGAATAAGATCAGATGTACCTAATTCTTCAGCTGTGGCATGGTATAAGGCAACACGCTGAGATTGCAGGAGCTTAAGGAGTTCAAGTAGCCGTTTTGTTGCTTGTACTTGCGCTTGCTGTTTTGCTGAGGAGGGCAGTGCTGCTCTTGTGTTACGTATGTGTTGTCTTAGTTCAGCTTTATTTTGCTTTATATGCATGTGAAAGTCCCCAGAGTGCCGCCATGGGCGTAAGCCCTTGAAACCGTAGTTTCAAGGCGGGTCGACATAAGTCACATCAGGCTCCTCGATACGGGTCGAGTTTGCACAACAGTGACGTTGAACGTCAACCCTTAGTTTTAAAGCATCGGCACAGGGACATAACCCAATACACGAACACTCCAGGGAAAACTGATGTTAGGCGATTTCCAATTCTTGATTGGATATAGCCTTATTTATTTTTGTTTCTAAAGCGGACTCAAGCATGCTTTGTAGTGCACTGACACGTTCATCAAAGATAGTTTCTTGATGTTGGTTATTGAGCTTTTCTTTGTGGAGCTCATAGCAAACTTCAAGTGCCGCCATAACTGTAATTTGTTCTCTATGGTGGATTTGAGTGCGCTTTTGAACAGTTTGCATGACTTGATCTAAATTGGCTGCAACAGAACGCAGTGCTGCCTCTTCACCTTTTGGGCAATTAATGGTGAAAGACTGACCTAGCAAGACAATATCAATTGCGTTATTCACTTCAATCCTCTGTGTTTTAATTATAATGCTTCCGACTATAACGCTCCTCATATCAAAGTTCAATAGTTAAAGAAGCGAATTGCTTAAATTATAGGTGAATATCCTATTCTACAAAAAATTTTAGACTGAAATCGATACATCTTTTTGCTTTACTTGGATTATTGCATTAAATTTTGTTAGCATATTCATTCATTTTAGATACAATTCAATGAGTCACTTATGACACTAAATGCAAGTATTATGTTAAACCGTATTGAGCAAGTATTAAACGATGCACAGATGGTGATCGATCCCATTGAAGTGCAAGCGACTATTGCAGGTTTTGTTGCGGGTGGATTAGCGTTAGATGAAAAAAGTTGGCGAAAACCTTTCTGTGAGTTGTGTAATGATAATGAAAGTTTATCAGAGCCCGTTGCTGAAGTAGTACTTCAAGTGTATCGCTCGGTGACCCATCAATTGGTCAACGAAGAGTTTAGCTTTAAGCCACTTCTTTTGGATGATGAAGAATATGATTTAGCCGTACGATTAGAAGATTTATCTCTTTGGGCGCAAGCTTTTCTTACATCATTAGCCATGATGCGTCAGGATTTGAATCATGCTCCTGAAGAGATCAAAGAAATGATTGAAGACATTGCCGCAATAGCACAAGTCACATCAGATGATACAGAATCAGTAGAGGCCGAGAGTGCTTATATTGAGCTGGTAGAATATGTGTGCGTTGTTGTGCTCAATTGTTTCAGCCACTTTGGTCAAACTTTAGCTTCTAGTGATACATCGACGAAAAAAACATTACATTAAATTTCATTGGGTATCAAATGAAACAATTTGACGTATTGATTGTTGGTGGAGCACTCACTGGCAGTGTTCTGACTTTGGCCTTATCTCAATTAAAACAAGCGCAATCTTGTTCTATCGGCTTAGTAGAAGCTTACCAGCCTCGGCATGCATCTTCTCAGTTTGATAAAAGAACCGTCGCTTTAAACGCAGGCAGTGTAAGCCTGTTAAAAAAGTGGCAGCTTTGGGAGCTTTTTCAACCTCACACGACCCCGATTTCTACAATACATGTTTCTGACAAGGGACATCTTGGCATGATGGCTATGCATGCTGAGGAGTTTAATAGAGAGGTCATGGGATATGTTGCTGAACTGGAGCCCGTTGGCCATGATTTATATCGCGCGTTAACACAGACTTCAGTCGAGCTGTTTTGTCCTGCAAAAGTCGTCGCCATTCACAGTCAAGCCGATGGGCATCAAGTACATCTGGATCATGGTGAAGTGCTATGTTGTAAGCTTTTGATTGGTGCTGATGGAGCGCACTCTGCAGTCAGACAGCATTTAGGTGTGCATGCAGAGCGTGTAGACTTCGCTCAGACTGCTGTGGTGGCCAATATAACCTCTTCAAGACCTCATGCACATTGTGCGTTTGAACGCTTCACTGAATTTGGCCCTTTAGCTTTATTGCCTATGAGCAAGCCTAGGCAGATGTCTATGGTCTGGGCGATGACACCTGAACAAGCGCAGCAACGCATGCAATGTAGCGATCAAGACTTTCTTCAAGCGTTGCAAGATATGTTTGGATATCGATTAGGTTATTTTGATACAGTGAGCCAACGTGTGGCCTACCCTTTACATATGACACACATGGCACGTTTTCATTACCATCGTAGTTTTTTTGTGGGTAATGCAGCACAGACACTTCACCCTATAGCAGGGCAAGGGTTTAATTTAGGCTTAAGAGATATCGCATCTTGGTTGGATTTAATTCAACTTCATCCAGAGTATGCCGATGACCTAGGTAATATGAAATGGATTTCTGCTTATGTTGAAGCGCGCTTAACAGATAAGAAAACGATAAAGTACGTAACTGAATTACTGGTACGCGTTTTTTCAAATAGCCACCCATTGTTGGTGCAAGGCCGATCGATGAGTT
The DNA here is from genome assembly GCA_002341165.1 of Shewanellaceae bacterium UBA2521. Lineage (GTDB taxonomy): Bacteria > Pseudomonadota > Gammaproteobacteria > Enterobacterales > Shewanellaceae > UBA2521. The sequence goes on along the minus strand of DDNL01000020.1, from coordinate 39,928 downwards.
TAAGTTTACTTTCTGTACTTATGCCATTGAAGAAATCTTTTGCACGTAAAGCGATGGGACTAGATGTTTACTAATTGAGGTTCCTATGAAAAGCTATTCTCATACTTATGATGTCGTTATTATTGGTGACGGTTTGGTGGGTCTGTCAAGTGCCTTAGGCTTGGCACAGTATAATCTATCTGTTGCGGTCATCGAAGCGGCACCTTTACCTGCGATATCGCCGTTACATTTTTGTGCGATTAATCCTGCAAGTGAACGTATGCTTTCCCGTTTAGGCGTTTGGAATTTATTAGATACTCAGAAGTTAAGTCCTTATCAGTCGATGCATATCTGGGAAAAAGGCGGGATAGGCAATCTCAAATTTGATGGCACAAGATTAGGTGAAGAAACCATTGGTCATATTGTTGAGAGTATGACGCTACAACGTGCTTTAAGACATAAGATTCTAGAAGTTGACAATGTGACCCTCATCAGCGGTAAAGCGACGAATATTGGTTTTGGAGAGCGGGAAGCTTGGCTGACGTTAGAAGATTTAAGCCATTTAAGTGCTCGTCTTGTGGTTGCAGCGGATGGTTCTGAATCTTGGGTCAGAGAGCGTTGTCGTATTCCTATGTCATTTTGGGATCATGGGCGTGTTGCGATTACGGCTACTATACGTACTGAGCTTGCGCATGGGTTTTGTACTCGACAAGCCTTTCTTGAAGAAGGTCCTTTAGCTTTTCTTCCTCTCACCGACCCGAATATGTGTTCTATCTCTTGGTCTACGACACATCAAAAGGCAACAGAACTGAGATTATGTTCTGAAGAAGATTTTAATCGCCACCTTACGCTTGCGTTTGATGGTCGCTTAGGTTCTTGTGATTTAATTTCTGAGCGCCATACATCAGTGATGAAAATGCGTTACTCGAGGCATTTTGCGCGTCATCGTTTAGTCTTAGTTGGTGATGCTGCACATACGATACATCCGCTTGCTGGGCAAGGTGTGAACCTCGGTTTTATCGATAGTGCCGCTTTAACCCAAGAAGTAGGGCGTATCACTTTGGCTAAAAAAGATATTGGTTTACTCCCTATGCTCAGAGAGTATGAGCGTTGGCGTAAAGCCGATGCGGTGAAAATGATTGGTGTAATGGAAGTCTTTAATCAATTTTATCAGGGTGTAAGCCCTTTGAAAAAGATGGCCAAAGATATTGGTATGAACTTATTAGACAATATTCCTGAAATGAAAGAACAGTTTCTTTTGCACGCTATGGGCAATAAAGGAGAATTGCCAGAGCTATGCCAGCTTCACTACAAAGATTTTTCGCTCTAATTTTCTCAGTATTTTGACCTATGCTCACCAGCGTGGGTCAATTTTGCATGTTTTTATTTTTCGCTTGTGTTACATTTCACTTTGTATCTCACTTTGAACGCAAAGATAGCTTTAAAGTGTGGAAATGGATTTTTCTACTCTCATAGAAGGTGAAATTAGAAGGTGAAATCATGGAGAAAAAAACACCGCTGCATCATGAGCATGAACAACTTCAAGCACATATCGTTGATTTTTATGGCTGGCAGATGCCCATGCACTACGGCTCGCAAGTTCTGGAGCATCGCGCTGTAAGAGGTGCTGTAGGTATGTTTGATGTGTCACACATGACTATCGTAGATGTACAAGGTAGTGATGCAAAAACCTTTTTACAATACATACTTGCAAACGACGTTGCGAAATTAGATCGAGGCCAAGCTTGCTATACTTTAATGCTCAATGATCAGGCTGGTATTTTAGACGATCTCATTGTCTATAATATGCATCCTTTATCTTACCGTTTGGTTCTCAATGCCGCTACAAAAGATAAAGACTTATTTTGGATCAAAGAACATAGTCAATCTTACCAAGTTGATTTAAAGTTGCGTGACGACCTTGCTATGTTAGCGATACAAGGTCCTGCATACCTCAACACTTTAGCCCACTTATTCTCAAAGTCAGCGATGCAAGATATTAGTGCACTTAAACCTTTTCATTGTCTTGATAGAGAGGGTTTATTCGTAGCTGCAACAGGTTACACAGGAGAAAAAGGCGTGGAGCTTTTTGTCTCTCAAGATCGTATTGTTACTCTTTGGAAAACACTCATAGAAGCGGGTGTTCAACCTTGTGGTTTAGGTGCTCGGGATACATTGCGCTTGGAAGCCGGAATGCACTTGTATGGTCAAGATATGGATGAACAAGTGAATCCTCTTGAAGCGAATTTATCTTGGACTGTTGCTTGGACTCCAGCAGAACGACGCTTTGTAGGTCGAGAGGCATTGGAACTGATTCGAGAACAGGGAATATCACAACGTTTGGTTGGTATAGTGATGCAAGACAAAGGTGTTTTGCGATCGGGTATGTCTGTAACTTTTATGGATCAACAGAGCCAGACGTGTGAAGGGACGATTACTTCAGGCACGTTTTCTCCTACCTTAGGGCACGCGATTGCTTTGGTACGCGCCCCTTTAGGTATAAAACCAGAAGGAAATGTGAACATACGCAAACAGTGTATTAAAATACAATTGACTACACCTTATTTTGTAAAAAATGGTCAGTCTGTTTTTAAGTATAAAGAGTAAAAGGATAAACAAAATGAAAAGTATACCCAGTGACTTAAAATATACCAAAAGTCATGAATGGTTGAGGCAAGAGACAGATGGTTATATCACGATGGGCATTACTGAACATGCTCAAGAACTTTTAGGTGATATTGTGTTTGTTGATCATAGAGAAATTGGTGAACAGGTGAGTGCCGGTGAATATGTCGCAATCGCTGAGTCCGTGAAAGCCGTTAGTGAAGTATTTGCACCTGTTTCTGGTGAAATCATCGCCTACAACGAATTATTAGATGACTCACCAGATAAAGTGAATATCGATGCCTTCGGTACGGGATGGTTGTTACGTATAAACCCTACAGATCTAAGTGAAATGGAAAACCTGATGAGTGCTGAAGCTTATGCAAGTTTCATTACGCACTCCGATAATTAATCACTTTGTTATATTAATTTAGATGCTCTCCTTTCAAGAGAGCGTCACAATGTTTCACATAAATGGATTTTTCATGAATAAAAAAAAAGCTCCTGTTTTGGCTCAGGCACAAAATGAATTTTTATACCGCCATATAGGTGCAAGCTTATCTGAGCAAGAGTCGATGTTAGATACTTTAGAGGGCGCTTCTCTGCATCAATTAATGCAGCGCATTTTACCTCAGACCATTTCCTTGCAAGAACCTTTGAACTTACCATCCGCTTTGAATGAAGAACAGGCTCTAGCGCGTTTAGCTATGATAGCTAAGAAAAACAAATGCTACCGTAACTTAATTGGAGCTGGATATTATGCTACAAAACTTCCTCATGTCATTGCAAGAAATGTGTTAGAAAATCCAGCTTGGTATACAGCTTATACGCCTTACCAAGCTGAAATAGCACAAGGTAGAATGGAAGCTTTACTAAATTTTCAGCAAGTGACCATGGACTTAACCGGACTGGACTTAGCATGCGCATCCTTGCTTGATGAAGCGCATGCCGCTGCAGAAGCTATGATGCTTGCTTATCGTATGCGTAAAGATAAAAGTAATCAGTGCTTTTTCATGGCTGATGATGTGTTTTCTCAAGTACAAGCTGTGGTCAAAACGCGAGCAGAACATTTAGGGATAGAGCTGATTATTGCTCCAAAAGAGCAAGCAGAAAAGAGCATATGCTTTGGTGCTTTATTTCAGCAAAGTAATCACCATGGTGAATTGATAGATTTACAAGCGCTGATTGAAAGTGTGAAGCAGCACCATACTATTGTTGCTGTGGCTTGTGATTGGATGGCTTTGATGTTACTGCGCTCACCAGGTGAACTGGGTGCTGATATTGCTTTTGGATCCAGTCAGAGATTTGGTGTTCCTATGGGATATGGCGGACCTCATGCGGCATTTTTTGCTGCGCGCATGGCGTTCAAACGATCTATGCCTGGACGTATTATAGGTGTCTCCAAAGATGGTCGCGATCAACCTGCATTACGCATGGCGATGCAAACTCGAGAGCAACATATTAGAAGAGAGAAAGCCAGTTCTAACATTTGTACGGCTCAGGTTTTATTGGCAAATTTAGCTTCTTTCTATGCTGTATATCATGGAGAGCAAGGCTTAAAAAATATTGCAAAGCGCATTCATGCTTGTACTGATTTGCTCGCACTGGGATTAAAAGAGAAGGGTATTGAGCTCATGAATCAGTATTGGTTTGATACTTTAACTTTTAAAGTGCAAGATATACCAGCGGTATTGAAAAGAGCTGATTCAGCTTCAATTAATTTGCGCCAAGATGATCATGCTACTTTAGGTTTAAGCTTGGATGAGCTATCAGATGAAGCAGAAGTTGAACAATTGTGGTCTGTGATTTTAGGAGTGGATCATGGTCTTGATACAGCAGTTTTAAAAGATCAGCTCAAGGAGTTTGCATCTATTCCTGCATCTTGGTTGAGAACAGACGCAGTGCTGCAACATCCCACCTTTCAAAAGCATCAAAGCGAAACGCAAATGTTGCGTTACATTAAGTATCTAGAGAAAAAAGATTTAGCCCTTGATCAGGCGATGATCCCTCTTGGCTCTTGTACGATGAAGCTCAATGCCACGGCGCAAATGCTTCCTATTAGTTGGCCCGAATTTGCTCACATGCATCCATTTTGCCCTTTAGAGCAAGCTCAAGGTTATCAAGAACTGATTGAGCAATTATCGAATTGGTTATGTCAGATTACAGGATTTGATCAGGTCTCTTTACAGCCTAACTCTGGTGCTCAAGGTGAATATGCTGGGCTGTTAGCGATTAAGCATTATCTAGCAAGCATAGGTCAAGCGCAGCGTGACGTATGCCTCATTCCTCAATCAGCGCACGGTACTAACCCAGCGTCAGCAACTATGGTAGGGATGAAGGTAGCGACTGTAGCATGTGATACGCAAGGCAATATTGACTTACATGACTTAGAAGATAAAGTGGCGCAGCATCAGCAAAATCTGGCTTGTTTGATGATCACTTATCCTTCAACGCATGGTGTCTTCGAAGAGCAAATTGTGCGTCTGTGTCAAATGATACATGATGCTGGTGGTCAGGTTTATCTCGATGGTGCTAACATGAATGCTCAGGTTGGCTTAACATCGCCGGCATTTATAGGTGCTGACGTGTCCCACCTGAATTTGCATAAAACCTTTGCAATTCCGCATGGAGGAGGCGGCCCAGGTGTTGGACCTATTGGTGTAAAGCAACATTTAGTGCCATTTTTGCCGACTCATGACAGAGTCAAGATAGATGATCGAGCGCCTTTGTTCTCGGTCAGTGCTGCGCCTTGGGGAAGTGCGGGTATCTTGCCTATTTCTTGGATGTATCTTGCTTTACTGGGGCAAGAAGGAGTGCTTCAATCGACTCAGGTGGCTATTTTAAACGCTAATTATATATGTAAGCGTTTGGCCCCTCATTATCCTATTTTATATAAGGGTGAGTCAGGCTATGTTGCACATGAAGGTATTATCGATCTACGCCCTTTTAAAGAGAGTGCAGGTATCACCGAGCTTGATGTAGCAAAACGTCTTATTGATTATGGTTTTCATGCTCCGACTATGAGCTTTCCTGTTGCCGGTACGCTGATGGTAGAGCCAACCGAATCGGAATCAAAACAAGAGATCGATGACTTCATTGATGCCATGATAGCGATTCGTCAAGAAATCAAGCAGATAGAAGAAGGTGTGCTTCCGCAAGATAACAACCCTTTGGTTTTTGCACCACATACGATGGCCGATTTAGTTGCTTCAGATTTTGATGAACGCTCCTATAGCCGTGAACAAGGTGCATTTCCAAGTGAGCGAGTGAAACGTCATAAGATTTGGCCTAGTGTAAATCGATTGGACGATGCTTACGGCGATAGACGCTTATGTTGTCACTGTATTATAGATGAGTCATCTGATTCTTAATTTTTATATGCACACTGCATGAGCGCAAGGTCAAGACTTAATGCTCATGCAGTGTTTAATTTAGGGTAAAAGCTCAACTAGCTTTTTGGTTTCTATCCATTCACTATGTTGGAACCAGTCTAGTCCATGTAGGTTATCGACGGCGATATGTTCTAGAGCGCATTGACTTCCTATGGCATCATAGCAACTCATATGACCTATCACGCCTTGTTCGGTTGGGCTAGGTTCAAGCTGCGTATCGGTAATCAGGACATCTCGAATCCAGGTACTGTCCACATCACCAAAAAGTAGACCTTGCCGTCCTTGCCTAGAATAGGTTTTAAGCTCAGTGTTACGGATTGTGACATCTTGAACCTGAGAAGACTCGATACGTGCTGCGACACCACCTAAGGTTAAAGTATGTAAAGCTGTCAACGATGGATCTTGTTCAAGCTGTAACTTAAATTCTTCTACGGTGAAGTCTGAGAGGTTCGGGCTTTCATACACTTCAGCAAAGAGCCCTCCTGCGTTGACGGTACTGGAGTGGGTCTCAATGAGATTATTTATACTCGATATGTCTTTCGCAGAGCTGGCATAAAATAAACCGATCAGAGGGGCAATCAGTTCTGTACTGATTTGCTCTTGAGTGTGAATTGGCTTTTTAATATGACTGTGAGAGACTTCAATATGCTCTAATTGACTTAAATAACTTGAGCCAGCAAGCAGACCTATAAAGTGACCTTGTTGGGCACCTTGACGATCAGAGGTATCAAACTCAACATGAAATTGAGAGAGTTTTAGATTATGAATATGAGCTTTATTGAGCAGTGAAAACAAGCCTACATTTTGCTGGTGAGAACGTATAGTGAGATGAGCAATAGTAAAGTTTTGTCCATCTATGTGGCCAGAAAAGATAAGGGGCTTTTCAAGCGTATAGCCTTGGCAATTGATGTGTTGAGTCAAGCGGTAGGATTGGCGCGTGTTGTTTGGAATAGACAACACGCTTTCACAATCGGATAATGGAATAAAATTTGGCTCGCTGTAAGCTGTACAGCTGAGCATGAGAAGAAAGAGAGTGTAAATCCATTTAGACATCATGTAGTGTATCCTCATTTGAAATGTAAAGTATTAAACTATTGTCTCGCTAATCTATGGCGAGGCGGCATTGGTTCAAAGTTACTGCGAAATGGGTTGATATCTAATCCTCCTCTGCGTGTGTAGCGCGCATACACTGTGAGTTGCTTACATTTGCAGTAGCGCATTAAATCCATAAAAATACGTTCTACGCATTGTTCATGAAACTCATTATGCTCACGGAAAGAGATGAGGTAGCGCAATAATTTTTCATGATCAATAGGTTGACCTGTATAGCGAATTTGAATGGTTGCCCAATCAGGTTGTTGTGTGATGAGGCAATTGGATTTGAGTAAGTGTGATATTAAGGTTTCGCTTACAGGAGCTGATGTACTGTCTGGATGTATCAGAAGTTCAGGGTTGAACTGATAATCATGTATTTCAATATCGAGATCATCTATGGTTGTGCCTTGTAATTCAATGATATGTTGATGTGCAAAGCGATCGGGTGTAATCAAGTCAACTTGTACCTGAGAATCAGTGCAAGTACTGAGATCATGAACCAAGGTTGTGTGTACAGCTTCTATGGAAGCAAACCGAGTTTGATTCAAACTGTTTAAATAGAGCTTGAATGATTTAGACTCGATAATGCATGCTGTCGTGCATGAGAACCTAAACTCAGCAATAGCTACTTGTGGTTTGCCTTTGAAGTTTAACCAGCTTAGCTCAAAACCAGTCCATATATCTTCTCCTTCAAAGGGTAAGCTGTCTTGCAGCTCAATTTTGGCTCTGTTTAAAGCGCGAGGTACAACCTGTAACAGAGATGGATCGTGTTGGGTGTTATAGGTTACAGCTTGCCCCAAAGGCAGGTGAGCGAGCTCTTGAGGATTATAGTTTGTTTTTTTAAGTGTCATTTGAGTGACTTCATGGCAAAATAAAATGAATTGATGACTATATCATAAAGGAGCATTATGTCAGAGATCAATCAAGCACTTCACCAGTTTACCTTACGATATCAGGAGGTTTTTCAGCAAGCTTTAGGTGAGTTACCTCGTTATTACTGTGGCACAGCAGAGCAAACTTCTCCTTGTATCGTGGGTCAAGTTCAGCAAGGTATCACACATTGGAAGCCTATCTTACGTCATCATGAAGATAATTTTCTGCAGCTTGCAGAGGCTTTAGAGACCTCTATCCCTCAAGATCTTGAATCTTTTTACACCTATCAATTTGCAGCACCTATGTACTTTAATGCTGATTTTGGTTGTGGAGAGTTACTACAATGTTGGGATCAAGAAGACTTTTCGGCTTTACAAGAGAATTTGATTGGGCATGTATTAATGAAAAGAAACTTAAAACAAAGAGAAAGTTTCTTTTTGGCGGTCATGGATGAAGATGAAACCATTTTAGTGATGCGTCCAGATGATACTGCAGTGTATTTAGAGCGTGTCGGGAAAGCAGAACACAAAAAAGTCGCTCAATCACTGAGTGAGCTCTTAAGAACAATTCAACCTGTTGTGGCGCCAGTGAAGGGACCAGAGTCTATCGATATCACGCACAATAGTGCGGAGATGACGCTTTGGCAAAGGTTGATGCATGCATTGAAACGTTAGCGAAAAAGCTTCATGATTTTACAGAAAAAAGAATCTTTAACTGGCTCATACATCAACTCAGCAAGTTGATCGATAGCGATACACCACTCTGAATCTTGCTCGAGCTCTTTTTCTAAAAAGCGAATTTGAGCTGCGTTCCAGCAGGAAGCATCCGTTATCTTTTGATCTTTTTTGAGCTTATTATCTTGCGCGAATTGATCGATGGCATCAGGTGAACTATCTAGACCTAACTGATCAAATAAGTTAGGTAAGTCATGCTGAAATGTTTCCATATATGAAGAAGTTAAGAAATGAAATCATGTATTAAATTTAGAAGACTTCTGCAAAGGCTGCAAATGATATTTTGCAGCTTTTTTGAATGGAGCGTTTAACAAGGAGAAGTTTGGGGTCTAGATCTGTGCGTCAAGGCTGAGCGAGCAAGGTGTAACAGACAAAGCAGATTTAACGACCTTTACACCTATCTTGTGGCGCTTTATCCCAAGTCGGCTCGTTGAATACAGGCCAGTGAATACTTTGAAAGTAAAGTCCTTTGAAGATCATATGGCCTTGATAAAGATCTTCGCCTCGGCTGGAGAACTCAAATTGATACTGATGATAAAAACCACTGTCGACTAATGATCGAAATAAAAATTTAGTGTTGGATTTGTAGCAAGATATGAATTGAACATTTTGTTGCTGACAGGCACGCTGAGCAATTTTATTTGCCGATTCTGCTATTTTTCTTTGGGTTAAGAACCAGCAGCTGATGCTGCAGATGATCAGGATGACAATAATTTGACTCATGCCGTTGATCTCTCTAATAATTGTTGGTTGAGCTGGCATACAGCACGTCCAACTAAAGAGCTGGGTGAGAGTTGAGCGAGTTCACGATGAAGCGAGTGTTTGAGCAAAGGCAATGCCAACAGTTCACAAAAGAGTTTTTCAAATACATGTGGATCCTGCTCTGCAATAGCATTGAGATAGCGCTGCCTTAATTCGGGCTGCGCTAGAGCATACTCATGACGCGCTCCAATAATAATCAGGTGATCCAGCTCTACAGTGTCGTTAAGTAAGTAGGTGACAGCTTGCGTACTATAAGCTACATCACTAGAAAGACCTCGCAGGCAAGCATTTTGAATCGACTTAATTTGTGTTTTTTGTAAAATTTCCCAAAGTGCTTGAGCAAGGTGAGAGGGTATTTGAATATGTTCAATCTGATGACAAAAAGCTTCAAAGAGCGCTTCGGGTAATCTATCGAGGCTTTGACTGATTTGATTTACATCATGGTGTTGCGTCATGCGTACACAAAAATCAGCTAGTCCTTGTAAGCCCAAATTTTCCCATTTTTGTTGTGTATCATGATGCTCAAAATAAGTGACCACTTCTTGGTAGTATTGAGATGGTGCTTGCTTGAGCTGATAGGATATCTGAGCATGCAAAGATGCCAACTTATCTTGCGGAGGCTTAAAAACAAATGGAAGCTGTCCTAATTGCTCTTGTTGCTCTTGACTGAGTTCTTGAGTCAAATCATGTTTAAATTGCTGATGAATATGTTGGACGATGGCTAATTTAGCTTCCATGTTGATACAGCTTTGGGTATCTAGAGGTAGCTTAAAAAAGCACATAAAAGGCTCAGATATGTGATGCCAAAAGATAAAGCCAATATGAGCATGCCCTTGTACTGGATGAGGGTAAGCAGCTTGGCCTTGCTCTATGGTATGAAACAGATTGTTATCTATAGGCTGTACGCGTCGACCCAAATCATAAACCAAGTATTGGGCACCACTACGTGTAAAAATATCTTTAAAATTCACATCTTTTTCCATATTTAAACTTGCTCGGTAGAGTGAACAAATTCTGCACGCAGTGATTTATTTTCTTTAAACTGACCACCGAGAGCCAAAGTCGTTGTCATCGAACTTGTATCCATGACACCTCTAGCTTTTACGCAGAAATGCGTAGCTCTAATTCTGACGGCTACATCGGCTGAATCTGTTAAGGTTTGAATCGCGATTTTAATTTGCTGAGTCAAACGTTCTTGAATTTGAGGGCGCTGAGCAAAGAACTGCACGATTCTGTTAATTTTTGATAAGCCTAAAATTTTATGCTTAGGAATATATGCAACTTGAGCAAAACCATCAATAGTGATGAAGTGGTGTTCACAGGTACTGGTTACCTGTATTTGAGAAACGTTGATCACATCATCCACATTCATTTTATTATCGACGGTTGTGATGGATGGGAAGTTAGCATAATTTAAACCCGCAAAAATTTCATGGGTAAACATTTTTGCAATACGAGCGGGTGTGCCTTTGAGACTATCATCACGCAGATCGAGCCCAAGTGTGTGCATCAGTTGCATGATGATTTCTTGTGTATCATGTTGTTGTTGCGAAGGATTGACGCTTCTTTGAATCATTGGTGTCTCTAAACCTTCTTGTATAAGAGCTTGCTGCACTGCAATCGCTTCTTTAGATAGCATTGTTGATTCCCTTAATAAATTCGATTGTTATGATGGCGTAGATAATTGTGTGTTTCTGTATTGAGAATCATCTTTATTTTTTGAGGTAACTCTTGGCTCTACCCAGTAATAGTTAACAAAGAGTGAAAATAGGATGATAATTGTTCCATAAAATAGCTGCAAATAGTCGGTGTTTTTACCCCATAAAAAGAGGTTGACCAAAACACCTGCGGGCACTAAAGCGTTGTTCATGATGCTCAGTTGGCCTACTTTTACAAGCGTAGCCCCTTTATTCCACATGAAAAACCCTAAACCTGAAGCAACCAGACCTAAATAGGTTAAAACGACCCAATGTGTTGTTGTTTGAGGAAGTTTATCAAAATTACCAAAGCATAGTAGAGACACGAGAGATAAGGCAAATGCACCGAGATAAAACCAACCAAAAATATAAGATTGCGGTATGTGTCTTAGTTGTGCTGCGACAAGGCGCTTGTACGCAACTTGGCCGAGAGCAAAAGTCACATTAGAGCCTTGTACTATAAAAAAGCCCAGTAAAAAGTTAGATTGAGGCTGAGTATATCGGATGATATAAGCACCGATGACAGCGATACCCGCGGTCATGAAATATAAGCGGGAAAACTTTTTATCATAAAGATTATCGATGAGGGAAATATAAATAGGTGTGAAAACGGTAAAGAGTACGACTTCAGGTACGGATAGAAACTGAAAAGATTGATAAAGAAAAAAATACATCATACTCAGCTGAATACTACCAATGAGCATGAGTTGTAATTTTTGGTGGGTCAAAAGTTTATATTTTGTTTTGTGTTTGATAAGAAATGGGATAAATAAACAGCTTGATAGAGCAATTCGCATTGCAATACAGAACCAAGGGTCAACTTGTCCGGCAAGATAGACACCTATAAGGGAAAATGAAAAAGCCCATAGAGCCGTGGTTAAGATTAAATAATTCATAAATCAGCGATCTCCTTTTCGTGATCAATTTATAATATCGGGTAAGGTTGGTGATGCGTTACGGATGTAAGTGTCGCCTGTACCGCTTTTTGCCATCCTTGATAGTATTGCTGTTTTAATCCTTGATCGATTTGAGGTTTAAAGGTTTTTTTCGCCCCAATTTTATTATGGATTTCTTCCATAGTGTGCCAAAAATCAGAAGCTAAACCTGCTAAACAAGCAGCACCAAAGGCAGAAGACTCTGCTTGATGAGATAAGATGACATCGACATCTATCATGTCAGCTTGGAATTGCATCAAAAAGTTATTTTTGATGGCGCCACCATCTACGTGCAGTTGTTGTAAGTTGAGTTGAGCATCTTTTTGCATGGCTTTAAGTACATCTAAACTTTGGTATGCAATCGCTTCGAGTGCTGCGCGGATAATATGATTACGATTTGTTCCACGAGTGAGGCCTGATAGAGCGCCTTTAGCTTGGGGATCCCAGTAAGGCGCACCTAATCCTGTAAAAGCAGGTACAAGATAAACGCCTTCATTTGAGTCTACTTTCTGAGCAAAATAGGCACTATCATGTTCATCACGAACAAAACCAAGTTCATCCCGAAGCCATTGTATTGTTGCGCCGCCCATAAAAACAGAACCTTCAAGTGCATAGTTTAGCTCGCACTGAGATCCAAGAGCGAGGGTTGTAAGTAAACCATGAGACGATTGCACGGGTGTTGTGCCTGTATTCATGAGTAAAAAGCAACCAGTTCCGTAAGTATTTTTGGCGCTACCAGGTTTGAAGCATTGTTGACCAAAGAGTGAGGCTTGCTGATCGCCTGCGATACCGCAAATAGGTATTTCTTTGCCTCCAACTTGTGCTAAGCCTATGTAAGATGACGAGGGACGCACTTCCGGCAGCATACTGCGAGGTACATTGAAAAGATCAAGAAGTTCATCATCCCACATTTTAGTGTGTATGTTGTAAAGCATGGTACGACTTGCGTTAGTTGGATCGGTGATATGGATGTTACCTCTGGTGAGCTTCCATGTGATCCAAGAATCAACCGTACCGAAAAGTAGCTCTCCAGCTTCAGCTTTTTTTCTTGCTCCATCGACATGATCGAGGATCCATTTTATTTTACTTGCGGAAAAATAAGGATCGAGAACTAAGCCTGTTTTATCTTGAATGAGCTGCCTTTTACCTTCATCAACAAGCTTTTGACATAGTGACATAGTACGTCGACATTGCCATACAATGGCGTTATAGACAGGTTGTCCTGTTTTTTTATCCCAAATAATGGTGGTTTCTCGCTGATTGGTAATCCCTATAGCATGAACTTTTTCAGGTGATACAGAATTACGCTCCAAGACATCAGTTAAAGCTGAACGTTGTGAAGACCATATTTCCATTGGATCGTGTTCAACCCAACCAGATTTAGGAAATATTTGCTCAAATTCATGCTGTGCTTGCCCGATAACTTGTGCTTTATCGTTAAATAGAATGGCACGAGAGCTGGTTGTACCTTGATCTAGAGCTAGAATGTAAGAGTCTGATTTGTTCATTATTTAAGTATTAAACTTGCTTAGTTGGCGAAAATTAATCATAGATTATACGCGTTTAAAAAATAATATAAAGAGGGAAAACAGTACAGTTTTCCATCTTTTTTAATTTGATTTGGGCATGCATGAGCGCATTAGTCTATTGCTCTTAACAGTTCATTGATACCCACTTTAGCTCTTGTTTTAGCATCTACTTTTTTAACAATAATCGCAGCATAGAGTTGATAGGTTCCACATTGAGAAGGTAAACTTCCTGCTACAACGACAGAGCCTGCTGGTACACGACCATAGTATATCTCGCCTGTCTGACGATCATAAATTTTTGTACTTTGACCTATGTAAACACCCATAGAAATGACACAGTTCTCTTCGACGATAACGCCTTCGACAATTTCAGAACGGGCTCCAATGAAACAGTTATCTTCAATAATGGTAGGGTTAGCTTGTAGTGGCTCAAGTACACCTCCTATACCTACACCGCCAGACAAGTGTACATTCTTTCCTATTTGCGCACATGATCCTACTGTCGCCCAAGTGTCTACCATTGAGTTTTCATCGACATAAGCCCCGATATTGACATAAGAAGGCATCAAGACAGTATTCTTGCCAATGAAAGATCCTTTACGTACAGTAGCAGGAGGAACAACACGTATTTTTTCTTGCTGAAAACGCGCATGATCATAGCTCTCAAACTTCAGTGGTACTTTATCAAAGTATTTTGTGTGCGGACTCTTGATGACTTGATTTTCGAAAAGACGGAAAGAGAGAAGTACAGCTTGTTTGAGCCATTGATGTACATGCCAAGTACCATTCACTTTTTCAGCAACGCGCGCTTTACCTGAATCAAGAAGTGAGATGACTTCCAGTACATCATGCTTCAATTGTAAATCAGCAGTGTGTGGGGAAAGAGATTCACGTTGCGCGAATGCTGTTTCAATGCGTTGTTGTAATGTTAACATCAATGTGTTCCTCATAATCAATAAGTCTATCAAATTTGACAAGTTCTTTAAATTTTATGTTGTATTTCAGTGGATAAAGTTTGTGAGTGTATGTAGAGACATTGCCATGACACATGAACTTCACAAAGCTCATACTTTAAAGCTTTTTTAGAGAGAAGACAACTTGCTTTGAGATACAATGACATAGGTTTTTTGTTTAAGCGAAGAGCGTACTTTGAAGAGTGTGCTTTGAGAAGAGTAAACAGCTAGCGCTTTTCAGGGCTAGCTGTTGCGTGGTTGCGTTCGATTTTAGCTCGTTTTTTGTAGCGCTTTTTCTGTTTCGATGATGCGAGCTATTTTTTCATCAGAGCGTAGGGTCAGTATCTCGACACCATGTTTGGTGACTAAAAGAGTATGTTCCCATTGTGCAGACTTTTTACCGTCAATTGTATAAACCGTCCAATTGTCTTGTTTATCTAGTTTGGTTTGGCTGCGTCCTGCATTGATCATAGGCTCAATAGTAAAGCACATACCTTCTTTTAAGACGGTTGTGTCATTGTTTTTGTAGTGTACGACTTGAGGTTCTTCGTGGAACTCTTTACCTATACCATGTCCACAGTAATCTCTTACAATCGAATAGCGCTGATTGATGTGAGAAGATTTTTTGATAAATTTATCAATCGTTGAGCCGATCTCTCCTAGTTTGATACCAGGTCGTACTTTTCTAATTGCTTGATAAAGGGCTTCTTGTGTAATGCGACATAGACGAGCATCTTGAGGAGAAACTTCTCCTATCATAAACATCTTAGAGGTATCGCCATGATAACCGTCTTTAATCACAGTCACATCAATGTTGACGATATCACCATCTTGAAGAATACATGTTTCATCGGGTATACCATGACAGACAACATGGTTGATGGATGTGCAGATAGACTTAGGAAAGCCATGGTAATTTAAGGGAGCGGGGATAGCATTTTGTACCTGAAGAATGTAGTCATGACAACGCTTATCAAGCTCTGCTGTGGAAACTCCAGCTTTCACATAAGGTGTAATCATTTCTAAGACTTCAGCAGCCAATTGCCCAGCTTGGCGCATTTTCTCTATTTCTGCAGGTGATTTTATTTCAATACTCATTATACTCTTCTCATTCTCGGTCATTATATACGAAAATAAGCGCATTACGACTCAATAATTGTTTGTAGATTGTTCCAAAATATGGTATAAATCGCGCCGACTTTCGGTGTTTCTTGCTTGTTTTGGCTATTTAGTTTCAATTTAAGCGCTGTTCGTTAAGAATTGGCACCAAATAAGTCCTTCATTATACATGATTTATCTGTGTTATTGAAGTTTAACTATATAAAATCACACATATATCGACACGTTGTCGGGGGTGCCCTCACAGGTCTGACAATGGGATATATGGAGGTTTAACCCCAATATACATTAGAGGTATTTATGACAACTGTTTCAATGCGCGATATGTTAAAAGCTGGTGTACACTTTGGTCACCAAACTCGTTACTGGAATCCACAAATGAAACCTTTCATTTATGGTGCTCGTAACAAGGTTCATATCATTAACCTAGAACAAACTGTACCTATGTTCAATGATGCTTTGTCTTTCATTAACAAAGTGGCGACAAAAAAAGGTAAAGTTCTGTTTGTTGGTACTAAGCGTGCTGCGAGTCAAGCTATCAAAGAATCTGCATTATCTTGTAATCAATATTATGTTGATCACCGTTGGTTAGGCGGTATGTTGACGAACTGGAAAACAGTACGTCAATCAATTAAGCGTCTGAAAGAACTTGAGACTCAATCTCAAGACGGTACATTCGATAAGCTGACTAAAAAAGAAGCTTTAATGCGTGTACGTGAAATGGAGAAGCTTGAGCGTTCTCTTGGCGGTATTAAGAACATGGCAGGACTACCTGATGTCTTATTCGTTGTTGCAGCAGATCATGAGCATATTGCTATTAAAGAAGCAAATAAACTAGGCATTCCTGTTGTTGCTATTGTTGATACGAATTCATCTCCTGAAGGTGTTGACTATGTTATACCTGGTAACGATGACGCAATTCGTTCAATTAAACTTTATACTCAAGCCGTTGCTCAAACTGTTTTAGAGAGTAAAAGTCAAGACGCAGTTGCGAACAAAGAAGAACTTACTGAAGCTGAATAAGCTAACTTATAGAAACTTTGTTTGAAGTAAAGTAAGTTCCCAAGTGTAAACTTGAATGTGTTTATAGCTTATTAAAAGAGCGGGAGGCATTTTACCTCCTGCTTTTGATTGTAATATTTATTGAAGAGGATTTTAGCATGGCAATTACTGCTGCTTTAGTAAAAGAACTTCGTGAACGTACCGGCGCCGGTATGATGGATTGTAAAAAAGCCCTTGTTGAAACTAATGGTGATATTGAGATCGCTATTGAAAATATGCGCAAATCAGGTCAGGCTAAGGCTGCTAAAAAGGCTGGTCGTATTGCTGCTGAAGGTGTTATCATCGCTAAAGTTGGTGATAACTTAGCAGCTCTTGTTGAAGTAAACTGTGAAACAGATTTTGTTGCTCGTGACGACAGTTTCTTGGCTTTTTCAAATCAAGTTGCAGACCTTGCTTTATCTGAGAAAGTTGATACAGTTGAAGCATTAAATGCACTAAGTTTAAATGGCACAAGTGTAGAAGAAACACGTGCAGCTTTGGTTGCTAAAATCGGTGAGAACATTAGTATTCGTCGCATTGCCTTAGTTGAAGGGACTAACCTTGGTACTTATGTGCATGGTGGACGTATTGGTGTTGTAACAAGCCTTGATCAAGGTGATGAAGTTTTAGCTAAAGACTTGGCTATGCATGTTGCAGCTTCAAACCCACAGTTTGTGAAGCCTGAAGATGTACCTGCTGATGTCGTTGAAAAAGAAAAAGCGATTCAAATTGATATTGCTATGCAATCAGGTAAGCCTGCAGAAATTGCAGAGAAAATGGTTATGGGCCGTATGACTAAATTCACCGGTGAAATTAGCTTAACGGGTCAACCTTTTGTTAAAGATCCTTCTGTGAAAGTTGGACAACTTCTGAAACAAGCAAATGCTGACGTTCTAAGCTTTACTCGTTTAGAAGTTGGTGAAGGTATTGAGAAAAAAGAAGAAGATTTTGCTGCTGAAGTCGCAGCACAGATTGAAGCGTCTAAGAAAGCTTAATTTTTTAGCCTGTTTCAATTATTTTACCGCGGCTTAAGCCGCGGTTTTGTTAGCTATGGAATAATAAATGATGACACAACTTAAACCTAAGTTTCAGCGTGTTCTATTGAAATTGAGTGGCGAAGCACTTATGGGCAGTCAAGGTTTTGGAATCTCGGCTGAAGTCTTGGATAGAATTGCTACTGAAGTAAAAGCTCTCACTGCGCTCAATGTGCAGGTTGCTATTGTAATAGGTGGCGGCAATTTATTTCGTGGAGAAGGTTTAGCTCAGGCAGGTATGAACCGTGTTGTAGGTGACCACATGGGTATGCTTGCAACGGTTATGAATGGTCTTGCAGTACGTGATGCATTACACAGAATAGATGTGAATGCGCGTTTGATGTCGGCTTTGCCTCTGAAAGGAGTTTGTGACACTTATAACTGGGCTGATGCAATTCGTTATTTGAATGATAAGCGTGTTGTTATTTTTTCAGCAGGTATCGGCAATCCTTTTTTCACCACTGACTCGGCTGCCTGTTTGCGTGGTATTGAAATCGAAGCTGATGTAGTTTTAAAGGCTACGAAAGTAGACGGTGTGTATTCCGAAGATCCGGTTAAAAATCCAGATGCGATAAAGTATGATACGCTTGACTATCAAACGGTTCTGCAAAAAGAGCTTCGTGTTATGGATTTATCTGCATTTGCTTTAGCCAGAGATCATAGCATGCCTATTATTGTATTCAATATGAATACCCCAGGTGCTTTACACCGTGTAGTGGTTGGTGAAAAAGAAGGTACCTTTATTGGATAACTGACCTTTGTGTTTTAAGTTTTAGGAAGATTAAATTGTGATTAAAGAAATAAATCAAGATGTTGAAGTTCGCATGGCGAAGTCGTTAGAAGCGACAAAAACTCAGATGGGTAAAGTGAGAACGGGGCGTGCTCATACGAGCCTACTCGACTCTATATCTGTTTCTTATTATGGTGCACAGACACCTTTAAATCAGTTAGCTAACATTACAAAAGAAGATGCTCGCACTCTCGCGGTCACTGTTTTTGATAAAACGATGATACAAGCAGTTGAAAAGGCAATTATGACTTCAGATCTGGGGCTAAATCCTAATTCTGCAGGTACTGTAATTCGAGTCCCTCTTCCTCCTTTAACAGAAGAGCGCCGCAAAGAGTTAATTAAAGTGGTTCGCGCTGAAGCCGAGCAAGGTCGTATTGCTGTACGTAATGTTCGAAGAGATGCTAACAGTGACTTGAAGTCATTGGAAAAAGAAAAAGAAATCAGTGAAGATGAAGCGCGCCGAGGTGAAGACTTGATTCAAAAGCTTACTGATACGTACGTAAAAAAAATAGATGAAGTTTTGGCTGAAAAAGAAAAAGAGTTAATGGAAGTTTGAGCAATATTATAACTTGTTCAATTGAGGTTTTATAAGTCGCCGTGTACAATGCTTCACGGCGTTGATTTTGAGGTTTACTGATGTCTGATTTACCAAATAGTCACTCGTCTTTTGTAAAAGAAGCTCAACCTAAACATATTGCTGTGATAATGGATGGCAATGGTCGTTGGGGTATAGAGCAGAAAAATTCAAGAATTCATGGATTAAAAGCTGGATTTGAAACAGTAAAAAAAGTGATTACGGCATCGCGAAAGGTTGAGCTTGATAGTTTAACTTTATTTGCTTTTTCAACTGAAAATTGGAGCCGGCCTCAAAAAGAAGTTGATTTTATTATGAAGCTTCTTCTTAAAGCATTGGAAAAAGAATCCGCTAAGATGATGAGTAACGATATCAAGTTGACTGTCATTGGAGATAAATCTAGGTTTTCTAGAGTTATGCAAAAGAAGATTCAAGAAGTTGAAGAGCTGACTCAACATTGCAAAGGGTTGAATCTTAACCTTGCCATTAACTATGGTGGTCGTTGGGATATTCTAGAAGCAGCTAAACAGCTTGCCAGAGATGCTTTAGAAAATAAAATAGATATAGCTGGTGTTGAAGAAAATGACTTGAATGCCAGAATGAGCCTTGCAGAGCAAGCACCTGTAGATCTGATGATTCGCACAAGTGGCGAGTATCGCATAAGCAATTTTGTACTATGGCAAGCTGCGTATGCTGAGTTATACTTTTCTGATTTATGTTGGCCTGAGTTTTCAGAACAAGACTTTTATGCAGCAATAGAGTGGTTTTCTACGAGACAACGTCGTTTTGGCCTCACAGGTGAGCAAATAGTTTCTTAACTTACTTATAAATTAGGTTTTTTATTGTGTTAATACAGCGCGTTTTCACGGCACTTATTTTATTAAGTGCCTTTTTGTCGACTCTTTTCTTTGCTTCATTTACGGTGTTCCAATGGTCTATGTTCATTGTTTTTGCCATTGCTGCATATGAATGGAGTGCAATGTTTGCGCAAGCTTATCAATTATCGAATAAACGAGTTTGGGCTTGCACACTTCTGTTTTCCGGTTTGCTTGCTTTAGGTGTATATGCTGATGTGTATCGACATCCTTTTTATATTTTGTTTTCAGCGTGCTTATGGTGGGTTTTAGCCACATTTTTAGTCATTTTATATCCGCGCAAAGCACAGTTTTGGAAAACAAAAAGCTTGTACCATCTTATGTTTGGTCTATTGACTGTGATTCCTCCCTTTTTTGCTTTACTATACCTTAAAGCATCGTCAACAAGTGAAAATCCTTACTTAGGTGAATTACTTATTCTTGCTGTCATTTTGATTACAGCTTCAGCTGATACCTTTGCATACTTTAGTGGTAAGAAGTTCGGTAAAACTAAATTGATTCCTCATGTGAGCCCTAATAAAACAGTAGAAGGTTGCGTTGGTGGTTTAATCGCGACGGTGGTATTGTTTAATCTCTATTGGTATCAGATAGATTCAAACAGTGTGCTTGGTTTGTTATTAGTATCTGTGACAGTTTTATTTTCTATTTTAGGTGATTTAGCTGAGAGCATGTTCAAGCGTCATGCACAGATTAAAGATTCTGGCTGGATTCTACCTGGACATGGTGGCGTCTTAGATAGAGTTGATAGCTTAACTGCTGCATTACCTATTTTCACCTTTATACTGATTATTTTTGGCAAATAACCATGCAAAAAGTTGCTATTTTAGGTGCTACAGGCTCAATTGGTCGTAGTGCTCTGGATGTCATTACTCGTCATCCTCAAGACTTTAAAGTCACGCTTTTGGTGGCAAACAAGAGCGTTGAGTGTATGTATGAGCTTGTGCAAAAGTTTCAACCTCGATATGTGGCTTTACTTGACCCTCTAGCTGCAAGTCGCTTGCGTTCTTATATGTCTCTCTATCCTCATATTCATGTTCTTGATACTTTGGATTTAGTCTGCCAAGTTTTAAAATCTGATGAAGTGGATACTGTTGTTGCTGCGATTGTAGGCGCTGCCGGTCTCAAGCCAACACTGAGCGCTGTGCAGGCAGGAAAACGTATTTTATTAGCGAATAAAGAATCTTTAGTGATGACTGGGCGTTTGTTTATGCAGGAAGCTTATCATTCAAATGCACAGATTTTACCTGTTGACAGTGAGCATAATGCGATTTTTCAATGTCTACCTCTTGAATCTCATGCTGATTTAGGGCGTCATGATTTGGCTGATTTTGGCATTGAGCGAGTTTTACTTACAGGCTCTGGAGGTCCGTTTTTGAAGAGAGATCCGGCTTCAATGCAGCTGGTTACGCCTTCTGAAGCTTGCAATCATCCTAATTGGTCTATGGGACCTAAAATTTCAGTTGATTCGGCTACGATGATGAACAAGGGATTAGAATATATCGAAGCAAGATGGCTTTTCAATTTATCGGCCTCTCAAATCGATATTATTGTACATCCTCAGAGTGTGATTCACTCCATGGTGCAATTTACAGATGGTTCGACTTTAGCACAGTTGGGTCAGGCAGATATGAGAACTCCTTTAGCACACTGTTTAAGTTATCCGAAACGCTGTCAAGCAGGGGTGGAAGCATTAGATTTTACACGCTTAGGATCGCTGAACTTTTTTGCACCAGATTTTAACCAGTTTCCTAATTTAAAGCTTGCTATTGATGCTTGCAGTGCGGGGCAGGCTGCGACAACAATTTTAAATGCTTCAAATGAAGAAGCTGTACAAGCTTTTTTAGATGAACGCATTGGATTTTTAGATATTGCTGCGATCAATCAAAGTTGCTTAGATCGTCTCGCGAAGCGTGAAGCTGTTGACTTAGAGTCAGTATTAGAGTTGGATGAAGAGGCACGAGTCATCACTCAATCTTTTATCAATTAGAGAACATGTTTATGCTGGATATATTGTGGAATATAGGTGCTTTTTTAGTTGCTTTTAGTGTTTTAGTTGCTTTCCATGAATATGGTCATTTTTGGGCTGCACGCCGCTGTGGTGTGTACGTAGAAACTTTTTCTATAGGTCTTGGTCCAGAGCTTTTTAGCTGGCAAGACCAGCTGGGCACTCGATATGTTGTTTCAGTAATACCTCTAGGTGGTTTTGTAAAAATGTTAGATGAGCGTATTGCGCCTGTCAGCGATGATCAAAAACATCTAGCCTTCAATTACAAATCAGTGTGGCAGCGCAGTGCGATTATTTTTGCAGGCCCTTTAGCGAACTTTATTTTAGCATTGCTGCTTTCTTGGGTTATTTTTTTTACAGGTGTATCTTCATTTAAACCTGTTGTTGTAGGTACTGTTGAACATACGCCTGCGGCACCTTTGATGATTGATGAGCCTTCGCAAATTGTTGAGGTGCAGTCTAAATCTATACGTACTTATCAAGAGCTGCAATTGGCCTTAGCATCCCATATAGGTCGAAAGCAGCTCACTGTAGCGGTTACGAACTTAAGTGAAACTCAGCCTAAACGTTACGTCACCTTAGATACCTCGCATTGGTATATTAAAGATGATGGTCAACAAGACTTTGTACAATCTCTAGGTCTTATTCCTTATCAACCAAAAGTGATACCTGTTATTGCTCAAGTCGTAAAAGGAAGCCCAGCAGAGCAAGCAGGCCTGCGCGTTGGAGATCGGTTTATTTCTATCAACCAGCAGCCATACAAAGACTGGCCAAGCTTCATTCAGAAGATTCAACAGACGCCTTCCACACAAATTGAGCTTTTGATTGAGAGGAATAATGAGCAATTTAATGTCTACGTTAAACCAGAAATAGTACGTGTTCAAGACACTATGATGAAGCGTTTAGGTGTTATGCCTTCTATGGAACCTCTTTTAGAGTCTGTACGAGTCAGTATTAAATATGATATGTTAGACTCTTTACATATGGCAGCAGTTAAAACGTATGATTTAATCCTCCTAAGTTTTAAAATGGTGTGGAAACTGATTTCTGGGGTGTTGTCTTTAAATCAATTAGGCGGGCCTGTAGCGATTGCGCAAGGCGCAGGTGATAGCGCTCATTTTGGTTGGCAAACCTTTGTGACTTTTTTAATATTTTTCAGTGTCAATCTTGGTGTACTCAATTTGGTGCCTTTACCTGTTTTAGATGGAGGTCATCTTATGTACAATTTGTATGAAATGTTGAGAGGAAAGCCTTTGCCTGAAAAGTTGCAAGAATTAGGATACAAAATAGGTGCGGCATGTATTTTTGTACTGATGTCGATTGCTTTATTAAATGATATATCGAGGCTTTAGTGCTGCCTTTCAATTAAATCAATGGATAATAATAAGTAGTTTATGAAACTTAAAAAATTATGGGTATTTTTTTGCTTTTTCAGCATGATGTTTATTTCACAAGTATATGCTGAAACTTTCGAACCTTTTGTAGTAAAAAATATTAATATTGTTGGCTTGAAAAGAGTTTCTTTAGGCGCCGCTTTTATTCATCTACCTATTAAAAAAGGCGATACAGTAGATTCTCAGTCATTAGCTTACGCTATACGTAGCTTGTATGCTTCTAATAGCTTTGAATCAATAGAAGCTAAGTCTGTTGACAATGTTCTTATTTTTCATGTAAAGGAAAGACCGGCGATCTCGTCCATTGTCTTTGAAGGCAATGACGCTATGAGCGAAGATCAACTTAAAGAAATACTGGCCTCTGCAAATATTAAAGAAGGCGACGGTCTAGATCGTACAAAAATACGCGAGATAGAAAAGGGGCTTGAGGAGTTCTATTTCAGCCAAGGTAAATATAACACTAAAGTGAGGATTCAAGTTGTTGATTTAGAGCGCAATAGAGTCGAGCTGGTGTTTGATTTTATTGAAAGCGATGCTGCACAGATTGTACAAATCAATTTCACAGGTAATGATACTTTCTCTGATGAGGTTCTACTTGATGAAATTAAACTTAGAGATGATGTTCCATGGTGGAACTTTTTGAGCGATCAGCAATACCAGAAGCAAAAACTTGAAGCAGATATAGAAACTATCAGCACTTTTTATCGTAACCGTGGTTATATTCGTTTTAAGGTGGAGTCTACTCAAGTCTCTATTTCGAGAGATAATGAAAGTCTATATGTAACCTTGAATCTGAATGAAGGTGCGCAATATAAAGTTAAAGAGGTAAAAATTCTTGGAGATCTTCTAGATAAAAGATCCGAGATAGAAAAGCTCAGTAAAATTAAGCTTGGCGAGCAATATAATGCGGCCGATGTCACGCAAACAGAAGAACGTATACGTCGCTATCTTGGAACTTTTGGTTATGCTTACCCTGAAGTTAAAAGTGTTTCCGATGTGCATGATCATGATAAAACAGTGATCTTGAATCTTATGGTTAACTCTGGACCTAGAGTGTATGTCAGGCACATTAACTTTGTTGGCAATACGGCCACTAAAGATGAAGTTTTGCGTAGAGAAATGCGGCAGTTTGAAGGAGCATGGCTGAACAAAGATAAAGTGAACTTATCTAAGCTAAGATTAGAAAGGTTAGGCTTTTTCGCTAAAGTTGATGTGGAGATTGCGCGTCTACCAGGTATAGATGATCAAGTTGACGTCAACTATACAGTAGAAGAAAAATCAACGGGTGAATTCAAAGCTGGCCTCAGTTATAGCAACCAATCTGGTTTTATGTATCAATTTAATGTCCAGCAAAGAAATTTATTTGGGTTGGGTAATTACCTTGGATTGCAATTAAGTAGGAGCGATGCACTATCTTCTGTGAGTACGACTTACCGTAATCCTTATTTTACTCATTCAGGCGTAAGTTTAGGAGGCAACGCTTTTTGGAGTAGTTACGATGCAAAAGAAGATAAATTATTTGATTATAAGAAAGACACTTATGGTTTTAGCATCGATTCTGGCTTTCCTTTATCAGAAGTAACACGCATTAATTTTGATGTATCATATGAATATCAAGACATTTCTCAAAATTCAGAATATGAGCAAGCCAAACGTTTTTATGCTGTTTACGGTAAAAATCATGGTGAACGCATTCATTTTGATGAATATGCTCTGGGTGTAACCTGGACATTCAATTCTTTAAACCGTTATAGCTTTCCAACTCAGGGGCACGAGCACATAATAGGTGGTAAAGTCACGATTCCAGGATCGGGTTTACAATACTTTGATACGCGGTATAAAGCGCGTCATTTCTTTCCTTTAGATGATGATCATAAATGGGTCTTCTCTCTTAAAAACTTATTCAAGTATTCCAATAGTTATGGTCGAAAAGGTGACCATGATCATATTCTACCTTTTTGGGTGTATCATACAGCAGGTGGCGCTACCATTATGCGAGGTTTCGAGTCGAATAGTGTTGGTCCAAGAGCCTATACTGTGGAAGATAAAGTGACTACATGTGGAGGACATATGTGTCCTGCAGGTCCGCAAACGGTCACTGTATCGGACAATGGAATCGGTGGCAATGCACTAGTGTATTTGAGCTCAGAGCTTATTTTTCCTATTCCTTTTGTGAAAGATAAACATCAGCAAAACTTAAGAACAGCTTTGTTTGTAGATATAGGCAATGTTTGGGATACAGAGTTTTCTTATACTGGAATTCCTGAAGCAGAAAGATCCAAGTTACCCGATTATTCTGATCCGTGGCGCTATCGTGCTTCAGCGGGTTTGAGCGTACAATGGTTATCCCCCTTAGGACTGTTGTCATTTAACATTGCTAAGGTTCTTAAGAAGCAAGATGGCGATGATGAAAGGTTTTTCGACTTTATGATTGGCACATCATTCTAGATTAGTATAGAATAGGGGTTTTATTTTATATAAGTGCCGTTTATTTTTAAAAAAATTAAGGAGCTCACTGTGAAACATGTATTAAATAAAGTTTTATTAACTCTCGCTTTGATGTTTGTAGCTCATAGTGTATGTGCGCAGAATATTGCCGTAGTTGATATGGTAAAAATTACACATGAGTTGCAACTTGAGCAAAAAGTACAAAAGAAAGTGAACAAACTCTTTCTTGACGAAATTGCACAATTTCAGAAGCTGCGTACTGAGTATGAGGAAACAGCCAAAAAATTAGAAAAAGATAAAGTTGTGATGAGTCAAGAGAAGATTCGAGAGGTTATGCGCGATCTTGAATCTAAAAAGATGAAGATTCAACTTGACGGAAAAGCACTCGATCAAGACATTAATGTTGCTCTGATGCAACATCGTGATGTTGTTTTAGAACAGGTCAAAGAGAGTATCCAGAAGGTATCTAAAAGTAAAAAATATGATTTAGTACTACAAAAAGGTGCAGTACTTACTTATTCAGATAAAGTCGATATTTCCGACTTTGTGATTCAAGATTTAACTAAGAATCCACTTAATATTTCAAGTCTGAAAGCACCTATTAGTAAAAATGTAACACAAGTGAAGAAGTAGCGTGACATCGCATGAGTAGAGCATCTATTACACTTAAAGAGCTATCAGAGTATTTGGAAGGGCGTCTTGTAGGCGCTCCTGATAAGAGCATTGATAGCATAGCTTCAATTAAAGAAGCGACAAACTCTCAGTTAACATTTTTATCCGATTTAAAAATGCGAGAGCTTATACCTCAGACTCAAGCGGGAGTCATATTACTACCACAGAATATAGATGTTGAGTGCGATAGTGCTGTTATTTATGTGGATAACCCTTATTTTGCCTTCGCAAAATCCGCACAATTACTCGATCCTACACCTAAGCTTGTAGAAGATATTCACCCAACAGCTGTCATAGATCCAACTGCTGAAATTGGAGATGATGTCGCTATCGGTGCATATACTGTAATCGGTGCTGGAGTGAAGATTGGATCTGGGTGCCAAATTGCATCAGGCTGTTCTATTGGTCAAAGAGTGACTCTGGGAAGTGAGTGTAAAATTTACCCTAATGTCACTTTGTATCATGGCGTATCTCTAGGGTATCACTGTACTGTTCATGCCTCATCTGTGATTGGTTCAGACGGCTTTGGCTTTGCTCATCATGCAGGTAATTGGGAAAAAATTCCACAGACAGGGCGTGTTATCATAGGTGATCATGTTGATATTGGAGCGAGTTGCACTATCGATAGAGGTGCTTTATCTGACACGGTTATTGAAAGTGGAGTGATTATTGATAATCAAGTACATATTGCTCACAATGTGCATATCGGTCAGGGTACAGCGATAGCTGGTTGTGCAGGAATCGCTGGTAGTACTCGTATAGGTCGTTTTTGCCAAATCGGTGGCCAGTCTGCTATAAGTGGTCATATTGAGCTTGGTGACCATGTTCATCTGACAGGATGCGCTATGGTAACACACTCTATCCATGAGCCAGGCGTGTACTCATCTATGATTCCGGCATCGAATCATCGCTCTTGGCTACGTTCTGTGGCCCGAATTCGACAATTAGAAAAATTTTTCTCCAAATTTAAAAAACTAGATCAATACGTATCTATGTTAAAACGTTAATGAGGCTTCCTTGTGAGTGATGAACACTTAAAAACATTGGATATTCATCAAATATTAAATTATTTGCCACATCGCTATCCCTTCTTACTCATAGATAAAGTTATTGATTATTCGATTAACGAAAGATTGGTTGCTGTAAAAAATGTGAGTGCAAATGAACCTTTTTTTCAGGGGCATTTTCCGATTAAGC
This sequence comes from Shewanellaceae bacterium UBA2521, assembly GCA_002341165.1. Lineage (GTDB taxonomy): Bacteria > Pseudomonadota > Gammaproteobacteria > Enterobacterales > Shewanellaceae > UBA2521. Next base: position 12,226 of record DDNL01000020.1, on the reverse strand, counting down.
CTGTTATGCCAGGTGTTCTCATCTTAGAATCTATGGCGCAGGCAAGTTGTGTGCTTGCGTTTCTTGGAGCAGGAGGTCGGCCGGACAATATGCTTGCATATTTTGTGGGTATCAATGAAGCAAGGTTTCGTCAGCCTGTTGAACCCGGAGATATTCTCACAATCGAAGTTGAACAACTTCGTGATCGACCTAGTATGTCCAAATACAAGTGCTCTGCGAAAGTGCAGGGTCAAGTTGTTTGCGATGCTGAAATATTATGTACACGTAAAGAGATGTAGTTATTGTGAATTTACAGCAATCATTTATCCACCCGGATGCAAAAATAGGTAAAAACGTTTCAATAGGACCTTTCTGCTATATTGGTGCCGATGTAGTTATTGGTGACCATTGTAAAATCGAATCGCATGTTGTTATTAAAGGCCCTTGTATTATTGGTACACATAATCATTTTTATCAGTTTGGCTCCATCGGTGAAGATTGCCAAGATAAAAAATATGCTGGCGAACCTACTCAACTTATTATTGGTGACCATAATGTATTTCGTGAATCCGTGACGGTTCATCGAGGTACTGTCCAAGATAAAGGGATAACACAGATAGGCAGCCACAATCTATTTATGGCCTATGTTCATGTTGCACATGACTGCACTATTGGTCATCATGTGATTATGTCAAATAATGCTTCTGTTGCAGGGCATTGTGAAGTGCATGATTGGGCTATTATCGCCGGTATGGTCGGTGTACATCAACATGTTCGTATAGGTGCTCATTCCTTCATCGCTGGAGGTTCTATGGTAAGAAAAGATATCCCTCCTTTTATCATGGCTGAAGGTGCCTCAAGTGCTGCGCCGAAGGGGCTTAATTCAGAAGGAATGAAGCGTCGTGACTATTCTTCAGAGTCGATTATGGCGATGAAAAAAGCGTATCGCAAATTCTATCGAGATGGCTTAACAAAAGATGATGCATTAGCAGAACTAAAGCACACTCTTTATCAGCATGAAGCTATTCAGCAGTTCGTTGATTTTATATCATGTTCGGAGCGCGGAGTTATTCGTTAATGTCTGAAAAATCGCTGACTTTCGCTCTCGTAGCAGGTGAAGTGTCTGGAGACATACTCGGCGAAGGCCTCATACAATCGCTCAAAGCGCGCTATCCTGAGGCGCGCTTTGTTGGTATTGGCGGTCCTAAAATGCAAGCACAAGGACTTGAGTCCTTCTTTGATATGAACGAGCTTGCAGTGATGGGTGTTTTTGAAGTTTTAGGACGATTACCCCGTTTATTACATATTATGCGCGAGTTGACGGTTCGTGTTGCAGAGCTTGAGCCAGCTTGTTTTATTGGTATTGATGCGCCTGATTTTAATCTGCGTGTTGAAAAGAAGCTCAAAAGAAAAGGCATTAAAACTATCCAGTATGTTTCGCCTAGTATTTGGGCTTGGCGTCCCAAGCGTATTTTCACGATTGAGAAAGCAACGAACATGGTTTTGTCTTTGCTGCCTTTTGAAAAGAAATTTTATGACAGGCATCAAGTGCCTTGCACGTTTGTGGGGCATACGCTTGCTGATCAAGTTGCCTTCGAGCACGATCCTATTGCGATGCGCAAGCATCTAGGGCTTAACCCAGAAGGTGATTATCTCGCTGTCCTGCCAGGCAGTAGGTATTCTGAAGTGAAGCGTCTGGCGCCGCCTTTTTTTCAAGCTTTAACGCTACTTGCAAAAGAGCAGCCTCAAAAGCAAATCATGATTCCTTGTGTTCATGCGGGGATCAAAGCGCGTATTGTAGCGTTACAAGATAAGTACGCACCTGAATTGAAAATACATTACTTTGATGGTCAATCTCGTGAAGTGATGATTGCCGCAAATCAAGTGTTATTGGCTTCAGGTACTGCGGCATTAGAAGCCATGTTATTGAAACGCCCTATGGTGGTTGCTTATAAAGTTAATCCACTGACTTACATGTTAGGCTTACGCTTGATGCATATTAAACACTTTTCGCTACCTAATTTATTAAGTGAAGAGGTGCAATATGTACCTGAACTTATACAGCATGACTGTTATCCAGAAAAGATTGCATCAACACTGCTACAGCAGCAAAAAAGTGACAAGACAGACATGTTCGCTACATTTTCTACGTTGCATCATCAGTTAAAACAAAATGCAAATGAAAAAGCAGCTATAGCTGTTTCGAATCTTTTAAAGGCATAAAAATGAGAGAAAAATTGATTGCAGGCGTTGACGAAGTAGGCCGAGGCCCTCTCGTCGGAGATGTTGTCACTGCAGCCGTTATCCTTGATCCTAAACATCCTATTTCTGGGTTACATGACTCGAAGAAACTTTCAGAAAAAAAAAGAATACAGCTTGCAGCAGAAATTAAAGCGAAGGCTCTAGCTTGGTCGATTGGCCGAGCGAGCGTCGAAGAAATTGATACTTTGAATATTCTTCATGCAACCATGTTAGCCATGCAGCGCGCTGTAGAATCATTATCTATCATACCGGATGAGGTACTTATTGATGGCAATCGCTGCCCACAACTTGCTATGCCGGCACAAGCAATTATCAAGGGTGATGGCTTAATCGATTGTATCAGTGCTGCTTCCATTTTAGCGAAGGTGCAAAGAGACAAAGAAATGTTGGCTCTCGATGGACTTTATCCTCTTTATGGTTTTGCCAAACATAAAGGCTATCCCACAGCATTGCATTTAGAAAAGCTTTCTTTACATGGCGCAACGCCTTATCACAGAGTAAGCTTTAAGCCTGTTCAACGTATTTTAGGTCTAGATTAATTTATCATGACACAACCTTCATTTATTCATTTACGTGTTCATTCAGACTATTCCATGTTTGATGGTCTTCCGAAAGTTAAAAAGCTGGTTCATCAAGCAGTAAACCATGGCATGCCAGCTTTGGCAATGACAGATCAGATGAACTTATGCGGACTGGTAAAGTTTTATCAAAATTGTAATGCTTCGGGAGTGAAGCCTATTGTTGGTTCAGATATATGGTTAGCCGATGATCAAGACGCAGGAGTCGTTTATCGATTAACTTTGCTAGCAATGAATAACCAAGGTTATCAGAACTTAACTTTACTAATTAGCCTTGCGTATCAAAGAGGTTATCGCTTAGGTTACCCAACCGTCAATCGGGAAGATTTACAAAAGTATGCTGCAGATCTCATTGTTTTATCTGGAGGTCTGGAAGGTGAATTGGGTCAAGCCTTGCTTTCAGGTCAGGCTCAAAAGCTTAATATGGCTTTAGATTTTTATACGACTTATTTTGCTAATCGATTTTATATTGAAGTCTTACGTACAGGTCGCCCGCAAGAGGAAACCTACTTACATTTAGCCGTGCAGTGCGCAGAGAATTATGACTTACCTTTAGTTGCAACGAATGAAGTGGTCTTCCTTGAAGCAAAAGACTTTGATGCGCATGAAATTCGTGTTGCTATTCATGATGGTTACACACTTGCTGATCCAAAACGTCCACAGCGTTATTCCGAGCAACAGTTCTTTCGTTCAGCTCAAGATATGCAAGAGCTTTTTCAAGATTTACCAACGGCTTTAGACAATACAGTTGAAATTGCGAAGCGTTGTAATGTCACGCTCAAGCTAGATGAATACTTCTTGCCTAACTTTCCAACTGGAGGACTTTCTGAAGAAGACTATTTAGTTAAAGTATCTAAAGAAGGTTTAGAGCAACGTTTATGTACTTTGTTTCCAGATCCTGTACAAAGAGAGACTGAACGTACCCAGTACGATGAACGTTTAATGATAGAACTAAATGTGATCAATCAGATGGGCTTTCCAGGTTACTTCCTCATTGTCATGGAGTTTATCCAGTGGGCAAAAGAGCAAGATATACCAGTGGGACCTGGCCGAGGATCAGGTGCTGGATCTTTAGTGGCGTATGCATTATCGATAACAGACTTAGACCCGATTGCACTGGATTTACTTTTTGAGCGTTTTCTTAACCCTGAGCGTGTCTCGATGCCTGATTTTGATATTGACTTTTGTATGGATAGGCGTGATGAGGTCATTGAGCACACAGCTGAGATTTATGGTCGAGATGCGGTATCGCAGATTATTACTTTTGGTACTATGGCTGCTAAAGCTGTAATACGTGATGTGGGGCGTGTGCTAGGTCATTCGTACGGCTTTGTTGATCGGATTGCGAAAATGATTCCACCTGATCCAGGTATGACGCTCGAAAAAGCTTTTGAAATAGAACCTTCTTTGCAAGAAAGTTACGATGGAGACGAAGAAGTAAAAGAGCTTATCGATATTGCAAGAACGCTCGAAGGTGTAACACGTAATGCAGGTAAACATGCTGGGGGTGTGGTAATCGCTCCGACCCAAATCACCGATTTTTCGCCTATTTATTGTGACGATGAAGGCTTACACCCAGTTACTCAGTTTGATAAAAATGATGTCGAAACAGCAGGCTTAGTGAAGTTTGATTTTCTAGGCTTGCGTACACTCACGATTATCGACTGGGCTCTTAAATTAATTAATCAAGATCGCGTGGCGCACAATGAATCAGTTTTAGCGATAGAGCAGATTCCTTTGGACGACAAAGCAGCTTTTGATTTACTCAAACGTGCTCAGACCACGGCTGTATTTCAGCTGGAATCGCGAGGCATGAAAGATTTGATCAAACGCCTACAGCCTGACTGCTTGGAAGACATTATTGCATTGGTTGCTTTATTTCGTCCAGGCCCATTGCAATCAGGCATGGTCGATAACTTTATTGATCGTAAGCATGGTCGAGAGCCTATTTCTTACCCTGATGCAACTTATCAGCATGCATGCCTACAACCTATTTTAGAGCCTACATACGGTATTATTCTTTATCAAGAGCAAGTGATGCAAATTGCACAAGAGCTTGCAGGTTATACTTTGGGCGGTGCTGATTTATTGCGTCGAGCTATGGGTAAAAAGAAACCTGAAGAAATGGCAAAACAGCGTGATATTTTCAAAGAAGGTGCGTTGGCTAATCAAGTCGATGGTGAGCTGGCGATGCGTATTTTTGATTTAGTTGAGAAGTTTGCAGGTTACGGTTTTAATAAATCTCACTCAGCAGCCTATGCATTGGTATCTTATCAGACACTATGGCTTAAAACGCATTATCCTTCTTATTTCATGGCTGCGGTGATGTCTGCAGATATGGATAATACAGATAAAATTGTGATTTTAGTTGAAGAGTTGGCGCAGCTTGGCTTATCCATTTGTTCACCTCATGTTAATTCGAGTGATTATCATTTTTCTGTTGATGCACAAAATCGTATTGTCTATGGTCTCGGTGCCGTGAAAGGCGTGGGCGCTGCTGTGGTTGAAAATATTGTTAAAGTAAGACAAGCAGGACCTTTTCAAGACTTATTTGATTTTTGTGCCCGAATTGATTTGAAAAAAGCAAATAAGCGTGTTTTAGAAAAATTAATTCTAGCCGGTGCTTTGGATGACTTAGGAGCGCATCGAGGTATGTTGATGCATAACCTTCCGCAAGCCATGGCTGCAGCAGCACAACATGCACAGGCTCAAGCTCAAGGCCAAACAGACTTGTTTGGTCTGCTCAATGATCAAGAGAGCTCTGTATCTCGACAAGCTTACGCAAAGTGTCTACCATGGAGCCAGAAAAAAGTACTACAAGGCGAAAAAGAAACTTTGGGGCTCTATTTAACGGGGCATCCTATCGATGAGTATGAAGCCGAGCTCGCTCATATAACGCACGGTTCACTATCGCAGTTACAGAATATGATGCGTAAAAAAGTGTTACGTGTTGCTGGCCTTGTAACTGGACTTCGCACAGTGATGACGAAAAAAGGGAATAAAATGGCTATTGTGACCATAACGGATCGCAGTGGTCGCTTGGATGTTGTTATTTTCTCTGATTTATATGACAGCTCAAAAGATATATTACAAAAAGATGAAGTACTTATTGTAGAAGGTGAAGTGGGATTTGATGATTTTTCCCAGCAGTATAAACTCACAGCACGTCAGGTACAGAGCTTATTTCAAGCGAGAAGTGCACATGCAATAGCATTAGAACTGGATCTTTTGACCGAAAAAGTAGACAATAACACCTTAAAATCTTTAAAGAACTTGCTAAGTCCTCCTAAAACAGGACAAGTTCCGTTGAATATCTGTTGTGTACATCAAGGCATGCGATGTCAGCTCAAGCTCGGTGAAGCTTGGAGCGTTGATTTACATGATGAATGGATTGAGGAACTCGAAGCCTTTTGGGGTAAAGGGCAGGTTCGTATCGTATATAGTACAGAATAGGCAAGTGAATATGAGTTTAGATTTTCTTGATTTTGAACAACCCATTGAAGAGTTGCATGCTAAGATTCGTGAGTTGAAGCATATTGTGCAAACTCAAGATGACGAACAGTTATCATCTGAGATTTCTGCATTACAGCAGCAAAGTGAAGCGCTAACACGCAAGATATTTTCAAATTTGTCTTCTTGGCAGGTCGCACAAATTGCAAGACATCCGCAGCGTCCTCATACGAAAGATTATATAGAGCGTATTTTAACCGACTTTGATGAGCTACACGGTGATAGAGCCTATGCTGATGATGAATCCGTCATTGCTGGTACAGCGCGTTTGAATGATATACCGGTTATGGTGATAGGTCATCAGAAAGGGCGGACGACGCAAGAAAAAGTGAAACGTAATTTTGGTATGCCTTCACCAGAAGGTTATCGAAAGGCAAAAAGACTGATTATGCTTGCTGAACGTTTTAATATGCCTATTATCACTTTTATTGATACACCTGGAGCTTATCCTGGTGTGGGTGCTGAAGAAAGAGGTCAAAGCGAAGCTATCGCTGCTAACTTGAAGTTGCTATCAGGCATTAAAGTACCTGTCATTTGTAATGTTATTGGTGAAGGTGGTTCAGGTGGTGCACTTGCAATTGGTGTTGGTGATCAGTTGAATATGCTTGAATTTAGTACGTACTCAGTTATTTCTCCTGAAGGATGCGCCTCTATTTTGTGGAAGAGTGCTGAAAAAGCATCGCTTGCTGCTGAATCAATGCGTATCACAGCCGAGCGTTTACATGAGCTTGAATTGATTGATAGCATTATTAAAGAGCCTTTAGGTGGAGCGCATCGTGACTTTGATTTTATGGCTCAGCAGCTCAAAAAAGCTATTGTGCAAGACTTAGAAAATTTGCGCGGTATGCCTCATCAAGCATTAGTTGAACGCCGCTATAAGCGACTTTCTCGTTATAGTTATAACCTGTAGACTGTCTTGAGATGGATGACTTCTGGTTCTGAGGGTGCGTTCTTGATGGATATGTACAACACGCAAGCCTATAGAGATTTAGAACAGGTTTTAAACACTTTTGCGGTTAAGCCTACCCAAATACTTTTAGGTTACAGTGGTGGGGTAGACTCAGAACTGATGGCTGCGTGTTTATCTTGTTTCGCGAAAAAGCATCCTCAACATCAATATGCTCTAGTCCATGTGAACCATGGCTTAAGCCCTCATGCTCAAGATTGGGTGCAACATTGCTTTGAGCGTAGTGCTCTATATCAAATACCTTTACACCTTGATGATGTAAGCTTAGAAGAACATCCTCGCTTGAGCTTAGAAGCTCAGGCAAGAGATGCACGTTATAAGGCCTTGAAGTCACGCTTGCAAGGTCGCGCTCTTCTTCTGACTGCACATCATGCTGATGATCAACTCGAATCTTTACTGTTGGCATTAAAACGAGGTAGTGGAGGGTTAGGTATGACTGGGATTCAATCTTCTGTTCAATTAAATCATCAGCAGTGGGTTGTGCGTCCTTTTTTATCGCTTTCTCGTTCAGAGATTGAAGAGCAGGCTCGAGTGATGCAGTTGATCTATGTTGAAGATGAAAGTAATGTAGATGAGCGATTTGATCGCAACTTTTTGCGTCATAGTATTGTACCTGAATTAAAAAGTCGTTGGCCAAGCTTGGCCAAAACAGCTTCTCGTAGTGCCGCCTTAATGGCAGAAGATCAACATATGCTCGGCTTATTGCTTGATCAGCAGTTAGACAAGATGCTTAATTCACACAAAGCTTTAATTATCTCTATATGGCGCCAACAAACAGAGAGCTTTAAAGCCGCTTTACTTAGACGTTTTTTAGCCCGTCAAGGTGCTCAAATGCCATCTAAAGCGCAGCTTGAACAAATGATTCATCAATTATGTCATGCTGCTGAAGATGCAAATTTAAGTGTTCAATGGCATACATGGCAGTTAAAGCGTTATAGAGATGCTGCATATGTTGTGGGTGTAGAGAGCTTACAACCTAGGTGTCATACTCCGACTTTTTCTTTGTTGTCTCAAACCGTCTTTGTTTGTTCGACTCAGTGTATACAAGTATCTAGAATTCCTAATGAAGAGGGCATAGGCATTAAAAGCGAAATATTACACAATCCATTACATATACGTTTTAATATGCCAGGTAGCTTTAAGTGCCATCCTTACGGCCGCGCTCAACGTAGAACAGTTAAAAAGCTCATGCAAGCTTATGGTATACCACCTTGGCAGCGCCAGAATGTACCTTTTCTATTCGCAGGTGATGAACTTATCAGTGCCCTTGGCCTTTGGGTTGAAACCGCTTTTGCTGTGCAGAATGACGGGTGGCACATCGATTGCACACTCTAAAACACTTGATTTTCTTGCATATTGCGCGAAGGTGGCGGTGATGAAGCTAAACTGGGTTGAAAAGATGATTGTCAAAAGTCCAGTGAGAGGGCTTGTTCAACACCATGTTGAAGGAAAAAAACTACTTCGAATGGGAGGTGCTGCTTACGGTGATATTCTAGAGATAGGTTGTGGGCATGGCATCGGTGTTGACGTGATTCAACGAGTTTTTAATGGGCAATCTATTGATGCCGTTGATTTAGATGAAGATATGGTGAGTTTAGCGCAGAAAAGGCATGCTTCGAATCCTCAAGTACGTGTCATGCAAGCGGATATCTGCAAAATTAAAGAGCAAGATAAGCGTTATGACTGTATTTTCAACTTCGCTGTGTTGCATCATGTGCCCAATTGGCAGATGGCTGTAGAAAACATGTATGCTATCTTGAATCCATCGGGTAAGTTTTATATTGAAGAGTTCTATAAAAGACTCATTTGTAATCCAATTATCAACAAAATTGTTGAACATCCCCAAGAGAATCGGTTTGATCATCAGATGCTCATTGATCAATTAGAGCATGTAGGCTTTGAAGTCACTGCACACACCAACTTATTCAACTGCATTGGCTTGGTCGTAGCTCAAAAGAAATGAACTGCGATACTATTTTACTTATGAAAAATCACATTATTTGTCTTGTCTGAATCGTTGTAAACTATGCCATAAGCTCATGCTTGAGTTCCTACTTTTTCTACTTCACTTTTACTCAATTAAGGATGATTAAAATGCGTATAATATTAACTCGCTCTGTAATACTTCTATGTTTTTTTTATGTTTTTTCAGTGGAGGCCAATCCTGTAATACCCTCAAAAAAGCTTGAACAAGCTTCTATTAGTTCTCCACAAAAGCTTATTCATATTAATATGGCAACGGCTATTGAATTAGAAAAAGAGCTTCAAGGGGTTGGAAAGTCTAAAGCTCAAGCGATAGTACGTTATAGAGCAGAACATGGCCCATTTGCGCAGATAGAAGACTTGCAACATGTTCAAGGTATTGGTAAAGCCCTTATTGAGCGTAATAGAGAAAAAATTCAGCTATAGGCTGTTTATGGCATTGACACCGCCTCTAATCTATAGCAGGATAAATTCATATTGTAATGATACAAATGCTTGTTAAGAGCATGTAAGAGTACCTAAAAGTTAACTTTTTCCTACCTTTGATAGTGTGAGATGCCTTATATAGTCTGATTTCATGTATAGACTCACCTAAAGTGGATAGGCTATAATGGTGCAAAATTTTGTAGTGTATCCAAGTCCTTTTTGTCTCAATATACTAGTTTGAGCAATAAAGCGACAATTATTAATTTGTATTCTAAGTAATATATACAACGAGATGAGGTTAAAGTAATGCAAGTATCTATTGAAGCTCTTGATGGGTTAGAGCGCCGCATGGTTATTTCTGTAGAAGCAGATAAATTAAACAAGCTAGTTCAAAGCAAGCTAAAAAGAGAAGCTAAGCGTGTACGCATAGATGGTTTTAGACCTGGTAAAGTACCTGTAAGTGTTGTTGCTCAACGTTATGGTGCAGCGATTCATGAAGAAGCTTCCGGTGAGCTTATGCAGCGTGAGTTTTTCGAAGCAGTTATGGCAGAAAAAGTAAACCCTGCAGGCATGCCTGAGTTTCTTATTCAACAAGGTGAAGATACAGAATTCAAATTTGAAGCAAAATTTGAAGTGTATCCAGAAATTCAGTTTAAAGATTTATCAACGCTAGAAATTGAAAAGCTGAACTCTGAAATTGATGAAAAAGACGTCGATGACATGGTGAATAAGCTTCTTGAGCAGCATGCTACCTTCACTTCAGTTGAGCGTAAAGCGCAAGACGGAGATAAAGTTAAAATCGACTTTGATGGTATGATTGATGGCGAAGCTTTCGATGGTGGTAAGAGCGAGAACTTTGATTTAGCTCTAGGCTCAAATCAAATGATACCAGGTTTTGAATCTGCTATCGTTGGTCATAGCACAGGTGAAGAATTTACTATAGATGTCAACTTCCCAGAAGATTATCATGCTGAAAATTTAAAAGGTAAAGCTGCTCAATTTAAGATTGTCTTGAAAGAAGTTTTAGAAAAAACTTTGCCTGAGCTTACCGAAGAGTTCATCTCTAAATTCAACATTGAAACTGGTTCAGTTGAAGCCTTACGCTCTGAAATCCGTAAAAATATGGAAAGAGAAACGCAGCAAACGCTGAAAAAGAAATTTAAAGATAATGTCATGAAAGTGCTTCTCGATGAGCACCAGTTCGATGCACCAAAAGTGTTGGTTGATGAAGAAATTTCTTTATTGCAAAAGCAAGCAAAAGAGCGCTTCAAAGCTGCTGACAACTTTGAACTTCCTGCCGATATCTTTCAGCCTCAAGCTGAAGAGCGTGTAAAAACAGGACTTCTTCTGGGTGAGCTGATTAAGCAAAATGAAATCAAAGTAGATGACGAGCGTGTACAAGCTTTGATTGATACCGTAGCTGAGTCTTATGAAGATCCTGAGTCTGTCCGTTCTTACTACAAAGAGAACAAAGATATGATGCAGCAAGCTAGAAATGCGGCTTTAGAAGAGCAAGCAATGGATTTAATTTCTACAACTGCTAAAGTAGTAGATAAAAAAGTATCGTTCAATGAGTTAGTCAACTCAAACGCAGCTTAAGTAAAATATTTGTATACTTAAGTCGGTAAAATATCATAGTGGCTTACACAAACGTGTAAGCCGTGACTACTTGAGGCTCACAATGCAAAATCAATCTCAAATTATTAATTCTTTAGTGCCTATGGTTGTTGAACAAACAGCAAAAGGCGAACGCTCCTACGATATTTATTCTCGCCTACTTAAAGAGCGTGTTATTTTTATTGTGGGACCCATTGAAGAACATATGGCAAACCTTATTGTGGCTCAGTTACTTTTCTTAGAGTCAGAGAGTTCAGAGAAAGACATCTCTTTATATATTAACTCTCCAGGTGGTGCTGTGACCGCAGGCATGGCGATTTATGATACGATGCAATTTATCAAGCCCGATGTATCTACGGTATGTATGGGACAAGCTTGCTCAATGGGTTCTTTCCTTTTAGCAGGTGGTACCAAAGGCAAACGTTATGCTTTACCCAATGCAAGAGTGATGATTCACCAGCCTCTTGGGGGGTTCCAAGGTCAGGCTTCTGATATAGCGATTCATGCCCAAGAAATTTTAGATATTAAACAACGTTTAAACGGTATGCTTGCACATCATACAGGACAACCTTTAGAAGTGATTGAGAAAGATACCGATAGAGATAATTTCATGACAGCAGAGCAAGCCAAAGAATATGGTTTAATAGATGATATTTTGATGCATCGTGAGACTGAAAATTTAAATGTTGTAAACAGTTAAAAGTATGATTTCAGGCATGAAAATATCCACTTGGAGTGATTAGATGAGCGAAAAAAAAGAGAATAATAGTAATAAATTGTTGTATTGTTCGTTTTGCGGTAAGAGCCAGCATGAAGTCCGTAAATTAATAGCTGGGCCTTCCGTATTTATATGTGATGAATGTGTAGATTTATGTAATGACATTATAGAAGAAGAGGTGAAGGC
>DDNL01000037.1:14927-79501 GCA_002341165.1 Shewanellaceae bacterium UBA2521 | reverse complement strand
TTTTTTACATCTTTTTTCTTAGGCATGAAGCGCTAAGCGATGTGTTTCTCCGTGACAACGAGGACGCATTATAGAGAAGATTTTCAAAGATGCAACCGCTTTTTTCAAAAAACTTTTTAAGCGGTTACTTTATACACAAAAGGTTAAGACAAGGCTATTTTTCGTTTAGTTATTGGCTTAAAAAAGAGATCTTCTTAACCACTTCATCCTTTGTACAATCTACACCTGTTACCAGTAGATCAATAAAACTGATAGGATTCCTGCTTTCATGTTCCGCAATAGAAATATGAATCGTATGATATCGCACCTCTCCAGCAGGGACATAAAGACTCGATTTATCTAATCTATAAGGTCGTAAGGTACGCATATCTATAATATAAGTTTGAGCGCATTGCGATGTATTAGAGATTTTAAGGTTATATGAATTTTCGATATATCCTTCAGCATTGATATGCCACAACTGTTTTCGATCTCGCGCTACTTCAACAAAAGTTGTAGGACGTAGCACAATATAAACACATAGAGCAATACAACTAAGCAAACATAATATCCCATAAAAGCTATGTTTAAAGCGCAACACCCTATCTTGGATAAAAGCATACTTATTGGACGCTTGGTAAGTAATTAATCGTAAATCAGATCTTTGTTTTCTCATGACATGAGCGCAAGCATCAATACAAGCACCGCACTGGATGCACTCATACTGCAAACCATCTCGGATATCAATGCCTGCTGGACACACTTGCACACAAAGCTTGCAATCAATACAGCCACCCTGTGACATGCCTTCTTCTTTACCCGAACGACTATTACGACCATGTGTTATGCGAGGCTCGCCTTGCTGCTCTTGATACATCACCACAGACGTAGAGGCATCAAACATAACAGACTGAAAACGAGAGTAAGGACACAGGTGCTGGCATACTTTTTCACGCATCCAGCCTGCGTTAATATACGTTGCAGCCATAATCAGCAATAAACTCATACTTGTGCTGAAGCTCAATTGCATAAAGAAGACATCGGTAACAAGCTCTCTTACCGGCACAAAATAAGCAATAAAAGTAAGAGAGGTTATCATTGCAATGAACAGCCAAGCTAAATGTTTATTGACTTTAATCTTCACTTTACGCCAAGACCAAGGCTGTCGATTCAAAGTCATTCTTTGATGACGGCTACCTTCAAATATATGCTCACAAAGAATAAATAAAAAAGTCCACATGGTTTGTGGACAAAGAAAGCCACACCATATACGGCCATAACGCATCGTCACGTATAAAAGTAAAAGTGCTGCAAATATAAAAAAGCAGGCTACAAGGAACAAGTCTTGCGTCCCAAAAGTAGAGCCTAATATATAAAATCGAGCTTGTTTCAAGTCCATCAACAACAAAGGCTGTTCAGACCAAGTCAACCACGGCAAAATGAAATATACAAAAAATAGAAGTCGATGCAAAATAACGCGCCATGTTTGCCACTTACCTTTCATGAAGCGCATATAAATAGGTTGGCCTTGTTGTGATGAATCTGAGTGCTGCACCTGAATGGGAATGCGATGCTCTGGAGATACTTTCATAAAACAAACCCTTGATACATTGACGCTTGCTCTCTAAGAGAGGGCTTTGTATCCATCCTCTCTTTCTGTTTATTAAATCAGTTGCATATAAGTTTGAGCTATCTTATCTGCTTGAATCTTTTGCAAGATGCTCGCATGATCAACGCGAGGCTGCTCTAATAAAGCTTCATCCATTTTTTGAGCTAAAGCATTTATATCACCTTCTGTAACAAGCCATTTTGCTAAGTCTTCTTGCAGAATCTCATTCGGGCCATGTTCACATGCCGTACTCACAACTGGTGTATTCAGCGACATTGCTTCTACAAGTACAGAACCAAAGCCTTCATAACTTGAGCTTAAAACCAATAGCTTGGCATGAGCTATCCAAGGATAAGGATTTTGTTGAAAACCAGGTAAGATTAATTGATCGGCAACACCATACTTTTTGGCTATTTTGAGTGCTTTAGCTTGATTGGTACAAAGCAAAACAAGTTTCATAGGCCGTTGCATACGTTTTAAAGCTTGAAATAAAATATCATGCCGCTTTTGCTTGGCAACTCTCCCTACATGTATGATGTAATCTTCTCGAGGTAAAGAGCAAGATGCCAGTGCTAAGCTTTGCACTTCTTCAAAGTTATAAGGATTATAAATACGCTGAACAGATTTAGGCTTTATCCAAGAAATGCGTCGAATTTCATCTGCAACACCATCGGATACGGCTATCACATGTTGATCGTGTAAAGCGCGTTTTGCACGACGAAGCTGTAAATAAGCAATAGGTCCAAGTAAAGTTTGTCTTTTTAATTCTTGAATTATCGAATTATGCACCACACAATACAGATTTTTAATCTGTAATCGCGTGAACATGGAATGACTCTTATCTAGATTCGACAAAACAAGATCAAATGCTCCCTGTTCTGCTTCTATGTCACTCAACCACTGCCGGACACATTGGAGTTGTTTTCCAGAACGCCCTAAAATAGTCAAGCCCGGTTTGTCGTCAAAACAAAAGTATATAGGTATATATGAAGCCACTTCATAAGTTTGATGTCTATATAAGACAAGTAAGCTGACTTGATGTCCTTGTTTAATAAGTGTTTCGGCTAGGGTGATCATCACTTTTTCTGCACCGCCACCTGCAAGACTATCAATCGCAATTCCTATGCGATCCATGTATGTATATCCTTATTTTTAGCTTTCTGTTATATAAAAATGGATGCCTTTATCACTCTCTCATAACATAATCATGTTCAGCTCTATCAAAAGCTCGCTTCACTGAGTCAATATCGATGAGCTCCATTAAGTTGGCACCCTTTGCTCTTTTTCCCCAAGGCAACTGCTCAGCTTTTTTATTGTACTGCTGCATAATTGCCTTATCATAAACACTTACTGTCAAATCCCTGTATCGGTAAGGTCCTGTTCGCTCAGGATTAGAATGAGCATACAAGCCAATTGTGGGTGTACCTTGTGACACAGCAATATGCAAAGGACCTGTATCTGGCGCTAAAACCAAATCCACCCTTTTCAGTAAAGCCACCAGCAAACTCAAACTCGTTTGCCCCACCCTATTTACAACTGACTGAGTGACCAAATTTTCAATCTCTTGTGCCAGCTGTATCTCTTGAGGAGATGCGCCACCACACAAGATCACCCGATAACCTTTGGCCGCGGCATAATCAGCGACAGCTGCATAGCGACCAACCAACCAATTACGCTCAGATTTACTCGCAAAGGGACAGATCACAAAAGTTTTCTGGGTCGAATCAATAAGGTTTTTTGAACTTTGCTGTACAGCATCTGGAAGATGAAAATCCCACTGCAGAGCATCTCGTGATATAGAGTGACCCACAATTTTCTCAACAAAGCCGCAGAAACCATCAATCACATGAGGCTGAGATTGCGATGCAATAGATTCATGCGTTACAAAAGCATGTCCCTCTTTAGCGCGTTCAGGATCAAAACCTATTCTCCGCTTAGCCCGAACACACAGGCTGGCCAGGTTCGCTCTCAAAGCAACTTGCATGTGACACAATATATCAAAACGTCGATGACGTAATTGTTTATATAAGCCCCAAAAACCGCTGAGCCCTTTAGACTTATCAAAAACAATCCATTCTATATCGGGTATATGCTGCAATAACTGATATTCAGCTTTTCCGATAATCCATGTAATCTGTACATCTGGCCACGCTGCACGTAGGGCTTGTATCGCAGCTAATGCATGACACACATCACCTATTGCAGATAACCTAAAAATACACACATACATAGAGAAACTTCACTTTGATTTCTAAAAAAAAGGAGTCATTGTAAATAAATTTGTAAAAAATTTCAGCAAAATCTTATTTTAAAGCTGTTATTCTATGAAAAATAACATAAAATAGCAGCTGATAGAAAACAATTGCTTGCTTTATGATATACAAAAAAGATCAACAACATACAGTTTTAATTGACACACACGTTCAAGCGCCTATCTCAGCTGATTGGTTCACAGCTGACTACTGGCATCAGCAGCAAGCTGTAACAGGTACAGCTCTAGGACGAGAAACCACTTATTTCGTAAAACATGAAGCCCAACATTGGGTGCTTCGTCATTACTACCGCGGTGGATTCATCGAAAAGTTGATTAAAGACCATTATTTTTATTTCGGCACTCAATATTGCCGTAGCATTGCTGAGTTTCAACTACTTCATAAAATGGTACAACTCAATTTACCCGTACCCAAACCCGTTGCAGCACATGTAGAAAAAAAAGGTATAGTTTACAAAGCAGGCCTTATTATTGAGCAACTTCATGGTTACCAAGATTTATCCGTGTGGCTCAAGCAAGGCTCACTCAGCAAAGAAGCGTGGAGAACTATAGGTAAAACTATTGCTTTGTTTCACTTACACCGTATTGATCATGTTGATCTCAACCTGAAAAATATTTTGTGGAATGGTAAAAAAGCTTATTTAATTGACTTTGATCGCTGCAAGCAGCGACCATGGCATGGTTCATGGCAGAAAAAAAATCTAACTAGATTAAAGCGCTCATTCTACAAAGAGCAACAAAAAAGCGCTCAACTCCATTGGCAACCTGTGCATTTCAGTATCTTAATGGCTGCTTATCAAACCCACTTGAACTAGGTACTGTTGAAACACATCGCAATGATGAGCTGTAGCGCCTTGTCTCTCTTCGATACAACGATAACCTGCTTTGCCATCCTGAGCGCTCTGGTCAGGGTGTGAAAAATACTTCAGCACCTGTTGAGACAAGGTCTTAGCATCCTCTACATAAGAAAGATGCCCGCATTGAGACAATGCTGTGCACACATCATAGAAATCATGAACAGAAGAACCCATGAGAGCAGGTATAGCAAAGGATGCTGGTTCGATAGGGTTATGACCACCGTAAGCTGTGAGGCTACCCCCCACAAAAGCTACATCACTTGCACCGTATAGAGCCAACAATTCACCTAAAGTATCGCCTATCAGCACTTCCACTTCAGGAGTTTCATCCTGTGAGCGCTGAGCATAACTCAACCCAGAAGCCTTAACCGATTGAATACATAAAGGAAAACGTTCAGTATGCCTTGGCACCATGATCAGCAATGCTTCTGGGAAAACTTTGAGAATGGTTTGATGCGCTTGTATTACAGCATCAAACTCCTCGGGATGCACACTACCTGCAATCCATACTGGCCGATTCTCCCACTGCTTGCGAAACTCCTGAGCCCGCGCCTTCACCGACTCAGAAATAGATATATCATATTTAAGCGATCCAACAACCTGTGTATTCTCCACAGGGTAGGTTAACGCTTTAAATCTCTTGGCTTCCAGTTCAGTTTGTACCAGAATGCGGTGGATGCGGGATAAAAAAGGCCGAATTAAAAACTGTACTTTTTGATAATTCAAATACGCTTTCTCTGATAATCTTGCATTACATAACAATATGGCTGATTCTTGTTTCAATAAACAATGCAGCATATTCGGCCATAACTCAGTTTCCATAATCAGCGTCATGCGAGGCTGCAACCTTTTTATAAATGAAGAGATTGCATGATAAAAATCAAAAGGTAAATAATAATGCTGCACCCTGTTACCTAGCTCTGCTTGAATACGCTCAGATGCCGCAGGAGAAGAGCAAGTAACACACAACTTTAACTGAGGATGCTCAGTTAAAAAATATTGAATGAAAGGCAACGCAATTTGTGTTTCACCTAAAGAAACGCAATGAATTAAAATATCCGTAGGCTCTGCCTTAACCCAACCTAATCGCTCTTTCCATCTCTTTCGATAAGCTGAATTTTTTTTACTTCTCATACCTAAATATACACAAAAGAGCGGAAATAGCATGTAAAGAATAAGACTGTAGATGAAGAGCATGTTTGGCCTATCGTAAAAGAGCGATTATCAAAAAAATTGTAACATAATCAACCTAAATATGCGCAAACATTTGAGAAAAATAAAGAAATAAAGCGTGTTCATTTAACAAAATAAAATCAACTTTAATATAAATTATACCAAAAACAAGAGGATCTTTTTTTAGATTCTTATTTTCTATTAAAAGAAAAAATAAATGATAAGTTAACTATAGTTAAAAGCTTGATTCGTAAAAAATATCAAAATAAATGAATAAGGAATAACTATGTCTGGCCATATTTTTATAGAACATTTAAAAAAAGAAAATAATAGAATTAAAGAAGATGGATTATATAAAAGAGAGAGGGAGATTATCTCAGCTCAAGCACCTGATATGCATATTAAAAGTGGACAACAAGTTCTCAATCTGTGTGCCAACAACTATCTTGGTCTTGCAAATCATCCTCGACTTATCAAAGCAGCTAAATTAGGCTTAGAACAGCATGGCTTTGGTATGGCTTCTGTGCGCTTTATTTGTGGCACACAATCGATTCATAAAGAGCTCGAGAATAGTTTAAGTAATTTTCTGGGTATGGAAGACACTATTCTCTACTCATCTTGCTTTGATGCTAACGCAGGTTTATTTGAAACACTGCTCACCGAAGAAGATGCGATTATCTCTGATGGACTCAATCATGCATCCATCATAGATGGCATCAGACTGTGTAAGGCGCAAAGATATCGCTATGCAAACAACAATATGCACGAACTTGAGCAATGCTTAAAGGAAGCTGAGCAACAAGGTGCAAGATTTAAAATGATTGCTACAGATGGTGTTTTTTCCATGGACGGAGTGATTGCAAACCTCAATACTATTTGCGACCTAGCTGAGCAATATGGTGCACTTGTGATGGTCGATGATTCCCATGCTACAGGATTTATCGGAGCACAAGGCAAGGGAACACATGAATTCTGCCAAGTCATGGATCGTATCGATATTCTAACAGGTACTTTAGGTAAAGCCTTAGGCGGTGCATCAGGTGGCTATACATCCAGTAAAAAAGAAGTCGTAGATTGGTTGCGTCAACGTAGCCGACCCTACTTATTTTCCAACTCGCTTGCTCCTTCTATCGTTAAAGCTTCAATAGAAGTTATTGATTTATTAAAAGAAAGCGATCACTTACGTGCTCAATTACAGGCTAATGCAAGTTATTTTAGAGATAAAATGAGTCAAGCCGGTTTTAGCTTAGTCGGTACAAATCATGCTATCATTCCGGTGATGATAGGTGATGCGCGCAGAGCACAAGAATTTGCCGAACGCCTATTACAAAAAAATATTTATGCCGTTGCCTTTTCCTATCCTGTGGTGCCCAAAAATCAGGCACGTATTCGCACGCAAATCTCGGCAGCGCATACACGAGAACAACTCGATACAGCTATTTATGCTTTTAGATGTATCGGAACTGAAATGGGAATTATTAAATGAAAGCATTAAGCAAGACCAAGACAAAACAAGGACTGTGGATGGTTGATGCACCCCGACCTCAATTAGGTCATAATGATTTACGTATTAAAATTAAAAAAAATGCTATTTGCGGTACTGATGTACATATTTATAACTGGGATGCGTGGTCCCAGAAAACTATACCAGTACCTTTAATCGTCGGGCATGAATATGTCGGAGAAGTTATCGAGATAGGTGAAGAAGTAAGAGGTTTTAGCCTTGGTGATCGCGTATCTGGAGAAGGACATATTACCTGCTCACATTGTAGAAACTGTCGCGCAGGTCGACGCCACTTATGCCAAAATGCAATTGGTGTAGGTATACACAGACAAGGCGCTTTCGCCGAAGAACTCATTCTACCTGCATTCAATGCCTTTAAAATCCCTCATGATATCAGCGATGAACTGGCAACCTTATTCGATCCTCTTGGTAATGCTCTACACACAGCTTTAAGCTTTGATGTGTCTGGAGAAGATGTATTGATTACAGGAGCAGGACCTATTGGCATTATGGCAGCTGCCATATGCAAACATGTGGGCGCGCGTCATATTGTGATTACAGATATCAATCCTTATCGGCTTGAGCTAGCAAGAAAAATGGGGGTAACGCGTGCGGTAGATATCTCTAAAGAAAACCTGCAAGATGTCATGCGAGATCTCAAGATGCAAGAAGGTTTCGATGTAGGTTTAGAAATGTCAGGCGCACCTTCGGCACTGCATGATATGCTCGATACACTTATCCATGGTGGAAAAATGGCCATTTTGGGTATCCCTCATAAACAAATCGCCATAGATTGGTCACAAGTCATTTTTAAAGGCGTAACCATTAAAGGCATTTATGGACGAGAAATGTTTGAAACTTGGTACAAAATGGCTTCTTTTATCCAATCAGGGCTCGATATCACACCTATTATCACACATCAATTTGATATTGATGACTTTGAACAAGGCTTTGCAGCAATGCGAACTGGGCACTCTGGAAAAGTCATCTTAAACTGGGGGTAACATAGATATGGACGTATCAAGGCACGTATTGCCTTGATACTTAGACTTGGCAATGCTCACACATAAATGTTGCACGTTGCCCTAATTTAAACTCAGTAATCTTAGTGGCACAATTCAGACAAGGTTGGTGTTTTCGACCATAAACACAAAGTTTCTGAGCAAAATATCCGGGCTGACCATCACTCTGACTAAAATCTTTCAATGTTGTTCCGCCTTGAGCAATCGCTTGCTCTAGAGTACGTTTAATCTGTGTTACTAGATCCTGACACGCTGACAAAGAAAGTGTCGATGCAATACGCTCAGGATGGATCCCTGTTTTAAACAGGACCTCGTTAGCATAAATATTACCCACACCTACGACAATAGACTGATCCATCAAGCACACCTTAATAGGGCGACGCCTTCCTTTGATTTTATGTTGCAGATAAGTCGCGTCAAAAGCTACAGATAAAGGCTCCGGAGCAAGCTGATCTAGCAATGTATGTGATGTTTGATGAGCCTCAATCCAGAGCCATGAACCAAAGCGACGTGGATCGTTATAACGCAAACATAAACCGTGGGTAAAATGCACATCGACATGATCATGTTTTCCAGGCAAATCAGGTTTGTGTAAAACACGTAAACTTCCTGACATACCCAAATGCACCATGATTGTTCCAAGTGGTGTTTCTAATAAAAGATATTTGGCGCGACGTTTCACAGCTTGAATAGGCTGACCTGCTAGCTGTGAAAGTTGTGGTGCAACAGGCCAACGCAGCTGAGGTTGCCTCACTTCTACTGCATGAATCGTTTGACCTATGATATGAGACTCAATACCTAATCGTGTGACCTCAACTTCAGGTAATTCTGGCACAACTTCATCCTCATTGTTAACTTTTACTTTTGATTTTCAACAAAGTACTTTAACTTATGTTGAGCAAGCATAGGCAGCTTGTACCAATGTTTAGAATGAGATTGTAGCAAAGCTTGTTCTGGGTACCAATACCAAACAAGAACTGTTTCCGGATTTTTTAAAGTAAATCGAATCACATAATTACTGTGTAGAGTATCCTTTGGTATATCAATCGGTGAAGCTTGAAGCTCCTGCCAAAACATACCGTTTGAAATACATTCAATATGAGTAAAATTACATTGCCATGAAAGTTGGTTAGACTGCCATACTAATCCTAAAAACTCTACACGTTCTAACTGATACTCTTCATCAAAAAGAGGTAAGTAATTTTGCGAATTGCGGATAAGTCGATCTGTGATATTCAATATTAAAATAAAGAAGATACAAGTAAATAAAATAATATTATTTCTCTGCCGTGTGGTAAGAGCCATAAAATAAAACTTCCCTAAATAAGTGAAAATGAATATAAAATCTTGTTTTTTTTACTTTATATCGATTAAGCTTATACACATAAGTTTCAATGGAATAAATAAAATATGGCACGAATTCTACTATTAGCCAATTTAAACAGTGATCACATCCTTAAATTACAAAATGATTTACACATTGGACACCGGCACCTCTATACCGAACAAGGTAGACGGCTAGGTGGTGGAGGTGCTAATACAGGCATAGGTCTAGCCTGGGCGGGTCATGATGTTGCTTTAATCACACAAGTGGGTACAGATGAAACAGCAAACTGGTTGATCGCTCAAGCAAGCGATCAGGGCTTAGACTGTAGATCGATACAACGTTACGAAGGCTCAACAGCCGAAGTACTTATTTTAACCTGTCCAAAAGGCGAAAGAACCATACTGCGTCCTGATCGCCCCTTACTTAAACTCACGGAGCCACCCAATTTCTCTGACTGGGATTTGATCTATTTTAATATTGAAGCTCAAGGTGTCAGCAATTGGTGTCATCAAGCCGTACAACAGACTCTAGTTGTCTCTCAACTTAAATATAAGAGCTCAAAACAAGCTTGTCATTATCTTATCGCATCGCATAGTGAACTACCGTCTGATATTGAGGATTATTGGGAGTTTGCTGTTAATCAAGCTGGAGATTCTCTTAAAGCATTCATTGTGACCCATGCTGAACAGGGTGCAACAGCTTATACTGCTGAAGGCATGCATCATCAACACACACCCTATGAAAGCCATGTCGTTGATACAACTGGAGCAGGAGATGTCTACGCTGCTGGTTTTATGTGTGCAATCCTAAATCATAAATCTCTCTACGAATCTATGATTGAAGCTGAGCAATGGGCTCAATGCACTTTAGCGCATGAGAGCTCTATTCCACATCAAAATCTCATGCGCATCATTAAAGAAAACAAGAGTTAGAGGTTATAGTTTTTTGTTTTATAAACCTTTTTATTTTATATTTGATCTGGCGGCTTGCTACAAATCCGTGTTAAAATCTGGGTTCAAGTATTAACATTTTCGGGTTCCCTCACCCCGATTCATTTAAAAAGGTTTATTATGCAAGCAGTTTATGCATCCTCCACACGTACCCTTTGGTTCTTTATCAGCATCCACATACTGATCATTGCGGCGAGTAATTATCTTGTACAGTTCCCATTTGAGATCTACGGCTTCCATAACACTTGGGGAGCTTTAGTCTTTCCTTTACTCTATTTGGCAAGCGATCTTACAATACGCTTTTATGGCGCTTCAGCAGCGCGTAAAATTATTTTGCTCAGCATGTTTCCTGCGTTAATCATTTCGTATGTCATGACCATTGCATCGACAGCAAACTTAGCTGAATCTCTTAACACATTTAATCTCTTTGCTTTTCGTATCGCTTTTGCAAGCTTTATGGCTTATATCATAGGGCAAATCTTTGATATTTTTGTATTTGCTCAAATACGACGCGCGTCAAAGTGGTGGGTTGCTCCATTCTGCTCTAACAGCTTAGGATCTTTGGTCGACACATTTATCTTTTTTAGTATTGCTTTCTTCCATAGTTCGGACGCTTTTATGGCTGAAAACTGGGTAGAAATTGCTTGGGGAGATTACGCTTTTAAGCTTCTGATGAGCATCGCCTTATTTTTACCTGCTTACGGCCTTTTTGTTAAGGCTGTCAACACAGCTCTGCGTCAGCTGACGATAAAAAAATGCATATCAAGTTTGCAATAGTAAATGAAAACGATTATCATTACTTTGTTCTCTTTTCTCACTCACAGGGAAAGATAAAGGACATTGCTCACAATTTGGCCAGACATTATTTGTCTGGTCTTTTTTTTATAAAAAAATAACCCGATTAAAGGGTTATTTTCTCATAGAGATACTTTTTATTTTTAGCTATCACTTCATAGCTTTGAACGCTAAGGCAGTTTGAAGAAATTAATCTGCTTATCCATTTCTTTACAAATAACATCAAGACCCGAGCTCTCATTAAGTGCCGAAGAAGCCACAGAGGAAGACTGTTTTGTCATTTCTTGAACCTTATGCATGGTTTGATTAATTTCTTGGATAGCCAGCTGTTGCTCTTTTAGGGATATATTAACTTCTTGAGTTTTACCATTAACCAACTTAATCATATTGATAATACCTTGAAGCATAGCGTGTGAATCTTCTACTTTATTTTGTGACTCTTTGGCAAATTTTTGACTTTGCTCCATCATCTTAAAGGTTTCTTCACACGCAGATAAAAGTTGAATTAAAATAGCTTCAATTTCATTCACTGAGTTTTCTGAGCGTTGCGATAACTCCCTGACTTCATCCGCAACAACAGCAAAGCCACGCCCTTTATCACCGGCTCGCGCGGCTTCAATTGCAGCATTTAGAGCTAACAAATTTGTTTGATTGGCTATATTTCGTATCACCTCTAAAATACTCTCAATATTTTTAGAAGCTTCTCTTAAGTTGCCTACAGCAAGAGAAGCACCATCAATATTTTCTGATAGATGCATTACCGATTGCTGCATATCACCCGAAGACTTTAACCCATCTTGCGCAAGGTTTTCCATATCTGATGAAGTATCGGCTGTTTCACTGATATTTTGACTGATGATAGAACTTGTTTGCGTAATTTGATCCATCGCCGTCACAGTGAGCATAGTATTGTCAGAGACAAGGGTAGAAGCATTCATAATTTCATGATTAGCTCCGACTAGCAACTGACTTTTTTCCGAAATATCATTGCTTGATTTAGTTATATGATGCACCACTTCCTGCAAGTTTTTGATCGTATTTGATAAAGCACGTCCGACCGTTGAGAATTCATCTGTACCAATAAAATCTTCTTTAATATTCAAATTGCCTTCAGATAAGGAAACAGACATACCTTTGACTTTGTTGAGAGCATTAACCATAGGAATCGTGATAAGGGTTACAGCAACCAAGCTCAAAATAAGAGCCAGACTGATCGCAGCATAAAACAGACCTGTTGAGATAAAAATAGAGTCATAAATCTCTTCGATAATAAGGTTACGATCTTCCTCCATTTTGGATTCAAACACATCAACAACTTTATCAAAATCAACACCAGAGTCTCTAAAACGCTTAAAAACGGGGAAGGGCGCTTTATGTTCAGGAGGTATCTTCATTGCAGCGATAAAATCTTTTGAAGCTGAGTCGAAGACCTCTATTTTATTTTTGAGCTCATCAAATAAAGGATCACCTTTCATCAACTCCCCTAAGTGTTCAAGTAAATCAGGGACTTTCTTCTGAGATTTATCTAACTTTTCCAAATATCCGACAGTTTGATTGTTCAGCTTTAACATATAGGATATTTGAAGCCTAGTGATATCTAAAACCATGCTCGCATGTAATTCATCAATCTCACTAAAATCTAATAAGACAGCAAAGTCTTCTTGGAAAAAATCAGTCACAACCGTGAACAACCTGTCATTAGTGACTTTGATAAAAAACATAGATAGAATAAACACTAAGCACACAGCACCAACAAGACTCAGTATTTTTTGTCGTATTGATAAATAATTCAGTATCATAGATCCCTCAATGCTCTAAAAATATACAATGTTTATTTTCTCCATTAAGTATAGAAATAAATTAAATGATTACACTAAAATATATAAATAGATCTTTGTAATCTGCAGATACTTCAAATTGCAGTGCTCAAAACTTCCTATTTGATTTGATACTTTGTTCCTCTTTATCAAGAAAAAAATCAAACCTTAATAGAAAAAGATCATACAGATAGAGTAAAATTTACTCTAGAATGGGTAAAAATATTAGATAAATTCTTAAAAAAAAAATCCACACAAATTTTTTCCATACAAAAACAGTGATCTACCAAAAAAAAATTACTAAATAATTGATTTAAAATAAGAAATTATAAAAACCGCTTAGATGCACAATCTCGGCGTCATAATTAAGTAACAAAGTTATCCACAGAAGTGGTTGAAAATTAACTGCTGAAAAAAATATCAATTTGTGGCATCCTATGCCTACATAAAAATATTTCAAATACCTTTATACTATGGAAAAAAAATCACCTTTTATTTTAGTTGATGGTTCATCCTATCTATATCGTGCCTACTTTGCACCGCCTCATTTAACCAATTCCAAAGGGGAGGCAACAGGAGCTATATTTGGCGTCGTTAACATGCTGCGCAGTTTACTGAAAGAATATAAGCCTGAACGCATTGCCGTCGTGTTTGATGCTAAAGGACCAACATTTCGTGATGAGATGTACGATCAATATAAAGCCAATCGACAAAAAATGCCCGATGATTTACGTAGCCAAATTGCACCTCTTTATGAAGTGATTCAAGCGTTAGGACTACCCATTATAAGTATTGAAGGTGTTGAAGCAGATGATGTAATAGGCACACTCGCCCGCCAAGCAAGTCAAAATAAGCAGTCAACTCTGATCAGCACAGGAGATAAAGATCTCGCTCAGCTTGTCAACGAGCATATAAGCTTAATCAACACCATGACGCAGACTTATCTTGATCCTCAAGGTGTGGAACAAAAGTTTGGGGTAAAACCTGAACAAATGATCGATTATCTAGCCCTTGTAGGAGATACCTCGGATAATATCCCAGGACTTCCTGGCGTGGGAGAAAAAACAGCACATGCATTGATTCACCATATTGGTGGTGTTGATAAAATCTATGAAAACTTAGATATGATTCAACATTTAAGCTTTCGTGGTGCAAAAACTATGAAAAAGAAGCTGATAGAGCACAAAGATTTACTCATGCTTTCAAGAGATCTGGTGACCATCAAATGTGATGTAGATTTACAAGATGATGCTCAAGATCTAAGTCGTCAGCCTGAAGATCGTGAAAAGCTGATTGAACTCTACAGCACACTTGAATTTAGACGATTGCTTGATGAGCAAAAACGATTAGGTGAATCGAACCTACCACAGCCTATACCCGCTGAAAGCGCTGATACCTCATATCACTGCATTTTAACTGAAACAGATTTGAATAGGTGGATTGAAAAAATTCATCAAGCGCCTTATGTTGCTATCGATACAG
Organism: Shewanellaceae bacterium UBA2521; assembly: GCA_002341165.1. Lineage (GTDB taxonomy): Bacteria > Pseudomonadota > Gammaproteobacteria > Enterobacterales > Shewanellaceae > UBA2521. The sequence goes on along the minus strand of DDNL01000037.1, from coordinate 64,714 downwards.
AAACCACCAGCCTTGATTATATGAAAGCTGAACTCGTTGGCATCTCCTGGTCAATTCAGGCAGGTCATGCAGCTTATATTCCTTTAGCGCATGATTATGAGAATGCGCCCAAGCAAATCACTCTGGATCAAGTACTCCAAGCTATTCAACCTATGCTCGAAAATCCAAGTATTCTTAAAGTTGGCCAGAATATTAAATATGACCGAAGTATATTTAAAAAGTATGGTATTGATGTACAGGGTGCAGTTTTTGATACCATGTTAGAGTCTTATGTCTTGAACTCAACCGCTACACGCCACAATATGAACGATTTAGCTTATACCTATCTCAATAAGAAAACCGTGTCTTTTGAAGATGTTGCAGGGAAGGGCGCTAAACAGAAAACATTCAATCAGATAGAACTCGAACCCGCTGTACATTATGCGTGTGAAGATGCTGATATCACACTTCAATTGCACCAACATCTTTGGGCTGAGCTGGAAAAAGCACCGACTCTGAAAAAAGTCTATGAACAAATTGAACAACCTTTAATTCATATTTTATCTAAAATCGAGCGTCAAGGCGTACTCATCGATACCGAGAGCTTAAAGCAACAAAGCGAAGAAATTACCCAAGTGATTGAAGAGCTAGAAAGCAAAGCATTTGAGCTTGCAGGAGAGCATTTTAATCTCAGTTCAACAAAACAGCTGCAACACATCTTTTTTGAAAAACTAAACTATCCAATTTTAAAGAAAACACCTAAAGGTGCTCCTTCTACAGCTGAAGAAGTTCTTGCTGAGCTGGCTCTAGATTACCCACTTCCTGAAGTTATTTTGCAGCATCGCAGCCTCATTAAACTTAAAACAACTTATATCGATAAGTTACCCTTGATGATTCACGACGCGTCACAGCGCGTCCATACGAATTATCATCAAGCGGTTACTGCTACAGGGCGATTATCCTCAGCAGATCCTAACTTGCAAAACATTCCTATTCGTAGTGAAGAAGGAAGACGCATTCGTCATGCTTTTATTGCACCTGACGATCATGTGGTACTCGCTGCTGACTACTCACAAGTTGAATTAAGGATTATGGCGCATCTTTCACAAGATCCAAATCTACTCCAAGCCTTTGCGGAAAATAAAGATATTCATAAAGCCACTGCTGCAGAAGTATTTAATGTTGACTTTGATCAAGTGACTCACGAACAGCGACGACGCGCTAAAGCTGTTAACTTTGGTCTCATCTATGGTATGTCTGCATTTGGATTATCCAAACAACTTGATATTCCACGCCACGAAGCACAACTTTATATGGATACCTATTTTGAACGCTATCCTGGCGTACTCCATTACATGGAACGTACCCGTGCTCAAGTTGCTGAACAGGGCTTTGTTGAAACACTCTTTGGTAGACGACTTTATTTACCGGAAATTCATGCTAAAAATCAGATGCGCCGTGCAGCTGCAGAACGTGCTGCAATCAACGCACCTATGCAAGGCACTGCAGCGGATATCATCAAGCTGGCGATGATTGCAGTAGAAGACTGGCTGACTCAGCACCCGCATTTAGGCATAAAGATGTTGATGCAGGTGCATGATGAGCTGGTATTTGAAGTGCCCAAAAAGCACGCTCAAGAAGCGAAAAAACACCTCGCTGAACTGATGTCGAATGCAGCAAAGCTTGATGTACCACTCTTAGTCGATGCGCAGTTTGGTGTCTCATGGGAGCAGGCACATTAATAAGCACCCACACCTTATTCTTGTTATTCTTCGGCTTTAGACAGGTGAAGCATCTGCTTCACTTGTTTCCTCTACATATTTTTTCTGCTTAATCACCACAACAGAGCGCGCAATTTTATCATGTAATCCTTGTTTTCTCTCTGTCCAGCCCATCATGAAAACCCCTAAAAAAAGAGGTAAAATCGACAACAAATAGCTGAAGTAGCGTAGTATAAGGCGCGAAGTCGGCAAAGGTGCTAAAGTTTGCGCATCGACCACTTCCATATGAAACAACATTTTACCTGGTGTGGCCGATTTATAACGCCAAAAAACAATGACAAAGAGCGCAATTAAACCCGATTCCAGCCATAAGGCTGCAAGGCTATGATAATCAAAGGAAGAACTTGAATTAAGCAAAAAGTAGAGAGGAAAAGAGATAACCAAGGTTTGCAGTAGAGCATCCAAAGCAAAAGCACATATTCTTTTCCAAAATCCGGCGTAGTAAATCTGTTGATTAGTCATAGATGATTACCTCTCACATCATTCATCTTATACTTTAAGTTTACTTACCAATACAAAAAGATCCAAAAATCTTACCCAATAAATCATCAGAACTAAACCGTCCCGTAATTTGAGATAAAGCTTCTTGCGCTAAACGTAACTCTTCTGCTAAGAGTTCTCCCGCTTGATAGACTTCAAGTTGTACGCGACCTCGAGCAAGTGCTTCTTGTGCTTGTTCTAGTGCTTCTAAGTGACGACGCCTCGCACTAAATTGACTTTCCGTTGTACCCTGATAACCCATACACTGCTTAAGGTGAGACTTCAATGCCTCAAGGCCTATACCTTCTGTAATAGATAAACGTAGTACAGGCTGGTCTTGTTCTAACTCATGCTCTAAAGTTTCTGCACTCAAATCAACTTTATTGCGTATCACTGTCACTTTTACATGAGCAGGAAGCTTTGCCATAAATTCAGGCCAAATAACAAAAGGATCGGTTTCCTGAGTCGTGGTTGCATCAACAAGAAATAGAATTCGATCTGCTTGATGGATTTCTTGCCAAGCACGTTCAATACCTATTTGCTCAACTGCATTAGTCGTATCACGTAGACCGGCGGTATCAATCACATGTATAGGCATACCTTCAAGATGAATTTGTTCGCGCAAGATATCTCGGGTTGTGCCTGCAATATCGGTTACAATTGCAGACTCTTTACCAGCTAAAGCATTCAATAAACTCGATTTACCAGCATTAGGACGGCCCGCAATCACCACTTTCATGCCTTCTCGAATGATGGCGCCTTGATTCGCTTTGGCAAAAACCTGTTGCATATGCTGCTCAATCGCAGCTAAATCTTGCGTAATCTTACCATCATTTAAAAAATCAATTTCTTCTTCGGGAAAATCAATAGCCGCTTCAACATACATGCGCAAATGTGTTAGAGCTTCGACTAATTGACTCACTTCCTTAGAGAATGCGCCTTGCATCGATTGCAATGCATTACTTGCTGCTTGCTCTGAAGTCGCTTCAATCAAGTCAGCAATAGCTTCGGCCTGCGCTAAATCAATTTTATTATTCAAAAAAGCACGTTGAGAAAACTCACCGGGATCGGCTACACGTATATCTTCAATCGACAACGCCGCTCGAATCAATAAATCCATGACAACCTGACCACCATGGCCTTGAAGTTCCAATACATCTTCTCCCGTAAAGGAGTGAGGCCCTTGAAAAAACAAAGCAATACCTTGATCTACCACTTGGCCTTGCGCATCATAAAAGGGGAGATATACTGCTTGGCGAGGCTTTAAAGATTGGCCTAAAACACGCTGCATGACCTGCTTCACATGAGGTCCTGATAACCGAACAATACCCACTCCACCGCGTCCAGGTGCAGTAGCTTGAGCGACAATTGTATCTTGTTTTAACATACTTCTTTACACTTTATTTTGATCCATTAAAAAAGGCGACCTGCGCCGCCTTTCATTTGAGGCTTTTATTTTAAGCCGCGCTTTTCAAGGCTCTTATAGATAACGAGCTGTTGTCCTATAGCAACCAAGTTACCCACCAACCAGTATAAAACTAAGCCTGAAGGGAACCATAAGAAAAAGACGGTAAACATTAAAGGCATGTATTGCATCATTTTCTGCTGCATCGGATCCAAAGTTGCAGCTTGTGGCTGTAATCTTTGCATGAACCACATTGAAGCACCCATTAAAATCGGCAATACATAAAAAGGATCTTGTACTGATAAGTCTTGAATCCATAACATGAACGGCGCATGACGTAATTCAACGCTCTCAAGTAGAACCCAATACAAAGCAATAAAAATAGGCATCTGAAGGATTAAAGGTAAGCATCCACCCATAGGATTTACTTTTTCCTTACGGTATAACTCCATCATAGCTTGACCCATTTTTTGGCGATCTTCACCGTATCTGTCTTTCAAACTTTGAAGTTTAGGCTGCAAGTTACGCATTTTAGCCATAGACACATATTGTGCTTTGGTTAAAGGATAAAGTAGACCACGAACAGTCAAAGTCACAAGAATAATTGCCAAGCCCCAGTTCACGACAAAGCCTTGGAAGAACATCAAAAGCGCATGAATCGGCACAGCTAACCACCAAAGAAAACCATAATCAACAACAAGATTAAGGTGTTCAGCAATTGCAGAAAGAGCAGCTTGATCTTTCGGACCAACGTAAAGCTTCGCTTGAATTTTCTGTGTACTTTGTGGCTCAACTTCAACCATCTCGCCCAAGTACCCAATATTGGCTGTATCATCACGACGCACACTCGTGTAGAACTTATGTTGCTCATTTTGTGGTGGCACCCAAGCCGATACAAAATAATGCTGAATCATAGAAATCCAACCACCTTGGGTCGATAGGTTGAGATTTGCATCTTCCATATCATCAAAAGTGTACTTAGTAAAACGATCTTCAATGTTGGAATAAGCCCCGCCTCTATATGTTGGCATCATCATGCTTGATTCCGCTTCGATCATTTTTTGTTTGAGCTGAGCATACATTTGCATTTGCAGTGTACGATCACTTTGGTTTTCAATCAGATAGCGCACACCTATATCATAGTGACCACGCTCAAAAGTAAACTCCTTGATGTAGTTCACTCCATCTTTACTGAGCGTCAATAACACCTTAAGCGTATCTTGATCCTCGGCAAGCTGATATTCAGATTGGGCGACACTGTATCGTGCTCGAGCTCCAGAGCGATCAATACCATCTTGCCCAATCAAGCCACTTTGTGCCATATAGGTTGAATCAGGTTCCGCATTCAACATCACGAAAGATTCATCTTGGCCCAGCTCAACTTTGTACTGTTTCAATGCTGCATAGACAACATCACCACCGATAGGGTTAATTTTCAGATCTAAGGTATCTGTAACGACATGAACCAGATCTTGCTCAACTATCACTTCTTTTTTTTGAGCCTGATCAGCCGTAGGCACATCTTGATCTGTAGAGCTATTAGCTTCCATCATTGTATTATTTTGTACTACAGCGGGGTTTTTATCTGTATTCCACTGTAACCAAATCATAGCGCTTAAGAGGAGTAATCCAATAAGCAAAAAATTGCGTTGTGATTCCATAACTTAATTTTTATACCTGTTATGTTGTGGTGGGACGGGATCGTAGCCTCCCGAATGTAATGGGTTACATTTTAATATGCGTTTGCAAGATAACCAACAACCTTTTACAATTCCATGTAATTTTATTGCTGTTATTGCATAACTTGAACAGCTTGGATGAAATCGACAGCAAGGAGGGTAGAGCGGACTCACCCACTTCTGGTAAGCTCGAATTAAGCCGATAAAGCTTTTTTGCAGCGTCGATTTAACTTTATCCATAATGTCTTTATAAGCTGCTGTAGTTGTGTAGAGCTTAAATCTTCAATGCCGCGCTTGCTGATAACCACGATATCTATAGCATGAAAATCATGTCTATTCAGGCGAAAGCTATCACGTATAACGCGTTTCACTCGGTTTCGACGACAGGCTAATTTGATACTTTTCTTAGCAATAGCAAGCCCTAGACGTGGGTGCTCCACATCATTGAAATGAGCTAATAACGTAATCTCAGGAGAAGATACCCTGACAGGGTTAGAGAAAACCCTTTGGAATTGGGAGGGAGTTAGTAGACGTAACTCCCTAGTAAAGGCGTTGTCACGCACCTGATATTCCTTAAACAGTTAAGCTAGCACGACCTTTAGCACGACGACGAGCCAAAACTTGACGACCGCTTTTTGTTGCCATACGAGCACGGAAACCATGTGAACGTTTACGCTTTAAGTTACTTGGTTGATAAGTGCGTTTACTCATAATTTTATTGCCATATTCAATAAGTTATATAAATTTTTGTGTACATTGCACACAAATTCTAGGGCGATTATACGGCTAGAAAGCATCCTAGTCAAGGTTGTTTACCTATATTCTCAACAAGTTATCTGTATTTTATCCCAAGATCTTGTCTTATCTAGCTTCACCCATGCCTTACAGGCTAGATTTTGTGGATAACTTTGTGAACGTTATTTATCTCGACATATCTTTTTTAGTCGATCTGATCAAGCTCTTTTGTTAAAAAAAACATAAAACAACATGTAAGCTTATGATTTATAAGTATAAAAAAGAAAATACACCTTCTCTATATTTTGGATAAACAATCAGGCTTTCAATGACATAAGAAGTTGTTGATAATTTTTTGATTAAAGTGTAGCGATCGGTAGCTCTAGAATGTAGAATATAGTTTTATTCAAATCATCAAGGGGCTCAATGTGGCGTTAACGCTTTGGAATGAATGCTGCGAAAAACTGCAAGAAGAGTTGCCATCACAGCAATTTAGCTTATGGATTAGACCATTACAAGCAGAGTATGATGGCCAAACCCTCACTCTGTATGCACCGAATCGCTTTGTTCTTGATTGGGTCAAAGAGCGTTACTATGAGCTCATTACCGTCTTTTTTTCTAACCATAGCAGCGAAACACCGCAGCTTCATTTTGATGTCGGAGCTCCTAAAACTGAAGCAGCCAAACGAGAAGAGCCTGAGCCTATCTCGCAGCCCATCTCCCCAACGACCAAAGCACCAAAACCAGCTCCTGCCAAGCCCGTTACTGTAGATCATGAAATCAAACCCAATAGAAGTAGTAACATTAACCCTACTTACTTATTTGATAACTTTGTCGAAGGTAAATCAAACCAACTAGGGCGTGCTGCAGCCATACAAGTGGCTGAAAATCCTGGTACAGCTTATAACCCTTTATTCTTATATGGCGATACCGGACTAGGCAAAACACATCTTTTGCATGCTGTAGGCAATGGTATCTTGCAAAACAAGCCTGATGCTAAAATCATCTACATGCACTCTGAGCGCTTCGTCCAAGATATGGTACGAGCATTGCAAAATAATGCTATTGAAAAATTCAAACGCTACTACCGCAGTGTAGATGCCTTACTTATTGATGATATTCAATTCTTTGCAAATAAAGATCGCTCGCAAGAAGAGTTTTTCCACACTTTTAATGCTCTACTTGAAGGGAATCACCAAATCATTCTCACCTCTGATCGCTACCCAAAAGAGATCGATGGTGTAGAAGATCGACTCAAGTCACGCTTTGGCTGGGGACTCACAGTTGCCATCGAGCCACCTGAGTTGGAGACCCGTGTTGCTATCCTCATGCGCAAAGCAGACAACAGTCACATTCATCTACCCCATGAAGTTGCTTTCTTTATCGCAAAACGCCTACGCTCTAATGTGAGAGAGCTTGAAGGTGCGCTCAACCGTGTTATCGCCAACGCTAACTTTACCGGTCGAGCCATCACTATCGATTTTGTTCGAGAAGCACTACGTGATTTACTAGCTTTGCAAGAAAAGCTCGTGACTATAGATAATATTCAAAAAACAGTTGCAGAGTATTACAAAATCAAAGTAGCTGATTTGCTTTCTAAAAGGCGCTCTCGATCTGTGGCACGTCCAAGGCAGGTCGCAATGGCGCTCGCAAAAGAGCTGACCAACCACTCTTTACCAGAAATTGGTGATGCATTCGGCGGTCGAGATCATACAACAGTATTGCATGCTTGTCGTAAAGTTAAACAGCTTCGAGATGAAAGCTACGATATAAAAGAAGATTACGCCAATCTAATTCGCACTCTCTCCTCTTAATGGGTAAGGTTAATCCGATGAAATTTACACTATCTAGAGAACAGTTTTTAACACCAATTCAAAGTGTTTCAGGCGCTATTGAGCGCCGTCACAACTTACCAATCCTCTCTAATATCCTTATTGAGGTCAAACATCAACACTTATTCCTCACTGGTACTGATATTGAAGTTGAACTGATAGGGCAAGTGCAGCTTGACGCTCCTTGCATAGAAGGGCGCATCACTGTACCTGCTAAAAAGCTATTTGATATTGTTCGCTCTTTGCCAGAACATGCTCATATCACATTTGAACAGCAAGAGAATAAAGTGCGATTAAAAAGTGGCCGCAGTCGCTTTTCATTAACTACATTATCTGCCGACGGTTACCCTAATCTTGAAGCTTGGCAAGCCGATGTTGAAATGACATTACCTACTTCAACATGTAAAGCCCTAATCGATGCCACACAATTTGCAATGGCTAACCAAGACTCAAGGCATTACTTAAATGGGCTATTGTTGGAAACAGAAGGGCAAGAGATACGCGCTATAGCAACTGATGGACATCGACTGGCCTTCACTTGTGAGTCTATTGAGCAAAACCTTTCAAAAAAACAACTGATTATTCCACGTAAAAGTATTACTGAGTTGGTACGTCTTATCGATCAGCAAGATGAATCGATTCAAATCTCATTTTGTGATACATACTTCAGAGCCACAACACACAACACAACCCTCACTTGTAAACTTATTGAAGGCCGCTTTCCTGACTACAACAGAGTCCTCCCTAAAGGTGGTGATAAAATTGTTACGGTTGAGCGCGAGGCAATGCGTCAGGCGCTCATGCGTACTTCTATCTTATCCAATGAAAAGTTTCGAGGGGTACGTTTAAATCTAGAAGGTTCTACCCTAAATATCTCAGCAAACAACCCAGAACAAGAAGAAGCTGAGGAAATAGTGGATATTAATTATCCTCAAGCAGAGGCTCTCGAGATTGGCTTTAACGTAGGTTACTTGCTCGATGCTATCAACACCCTACCGTCAAAAGAGGTCAAGCTGACGTTCATCGATAATCAATCTAGTGTTTTAGTTGAGGATACGCATTGTAATAAAGCCATGTACGTTGTGATGCCGATGAGACTTTAACATAATTTATGATCATTAAGCGTTATACCTTAAACCACTTTCGAAACATCAAAAAAGCAGACTTGAAACTCGAAAATGGTTTAAACCTTATCTGGGGCGTCAATGGTAGTGGTAAAACGGCTTTACTAGAAGGTTTACATTTTCTCAATACAGGACGCTCTTTTCGCACATCAATCTCTGATCATCTGATCCATCATGATCAGACTGAATGCACTCTCGCAGCAGAGCTCACTGATAGCGATCAACAGACAACACGCATCGCTTTACAAAAATCAAAGCGTCATGATATAGAAATGCGCGTCAATCATACAAAAGTGAGTAAATGGTCAGAGCTCGCACGCTGGATACCTATACAAACCATAAGCCCAGAAAGCTTTGCCTTGCTTTTAGAAGGGCCAAAGATGAGACGCGCTTTCATAGATTGGGGTATTTTTTACCAATATCCGGAATATCATAAACTTTGGTCTATACAAAAAAAACTTTTAAAACAAAGAAATGCGTTACTTAAGCAACAAAAGTCACAACAAGAGATGTTGCCATGGAATCAACAGTTTGCGCAATACGCAGAAAAGTTAACTAAATACAGAAAATCTTATATAAATTCGTTAAATGAAGCATTACAAGGTATAATAGATAAGTTTTTACCGCAATTTACTTTCGTGACAGAATACCACCTCGGTTGGGATAAAAATTATCCTATAGCAGAGGTCTTAAATATCCAATACGAACGTGATAAAATAACAGGGTATACTCATTCGGGACCGCACAAAGCTGACTTAAAAATCTCTATTGATGGGAGACCAGCGCAACAAGTGCTCTCGAGAGGACAACTCAAACTTTTGGTTTGTGCATTGAAATTAGCACAAGGAGTCTTACTCCATCAAGAAACAAGGAAACATGCATTATTTCTAATTGATGATCTGCCTTCTGAGTTAGACCAGCAGCATCGACTAGTTTTATTGCAACAATTAAAAGCAATAGGTGCTCAACAGTTAGTAACAACCATAGAACCTAAAGCAATGACTAATGTGTTGTCACAAACGCCTGCCAAGGTGTTTCACGTGGAACATGGGCAAGTGAGTGAACATAAATAGCGAGATATAGACATGGCTGAGAATAATTACGATTCTTCAAGTATTAAGGTATTAAAAGGTCTTGATGCGGTACGCAAACGTCCTGGAATGTACATTGGTGATACCGATGATGGATCAGGTTTGCATCACATGGTTTTTGAGGTTGTTGACAACTCAATCGATGAAGCTTTAGCAGGTCACTGTAATGATATTGTTGTCACGATCCACGCAGACCATTCTGTTTCAGTGAAAGATGATGGCCGTGGTATACCTATTGATATACACCCTGAAGAAGGGGTTTCTGCAGCACAGGTTATTATGACTGTATTGCATGCAGGTGGAAAGTTTGATGATAACTCCTACAAAGTCTCAGGTGGCTTACACGGTGTAGGTGTCTCAGTTGTGAACGCACTTTCTAATAAGTTGAGACTCACTATCGCGCGTCAGGGGAAGATTTATCAGCAAACTTACTGCTTGGGTGAGCCTGAAGCACCGATCGCCGCAATTCAGGAAACAGAAAGAACGGGTACAGAAATACGTTTTTGGCCAAGCCCTACAATTTTCAGTAATATTGAGTTTCATTTTGATATTTTGGCAAAACGTTTACGCGAATTATCTTTCCTCAACTCAGGTGTATCCATTAAATTAATTGATGAGCGCGACGGTAAAGAAGATCACTTTATGTATGAAGGTGGTATTAGTGCATTCACCGAATACCTTAACCGTAACAAAAATCCTGTAAACAAAAATATTTTTCATTTCATACATGAACGCAATGACGGTATTGGCGTTGAAGTCGCTATGCAGTGGAATGATAGTTTTCAGGAAAATATTTTTTGTTTTACCAATAATATTCCACAACGCGATGGCGGTACACACCTTGCTGGATTTAGAAGCGCTTTAACACGTAATCTAAACAGTTATATGGATCGAGAAGGCTTCAATAAGAAAGAGAAAACATCAGCAACGGGTGATGACGCAAGAGAAGGACTCACAGCTATTATTTCGGTGAAAGTACCTGATCCAAAATTTAGTTCACAAACTAAAGATAAACTGGTTTCAAGTGAAGTCAAAAGTGCTGTCGAGCAGAGTATGTCAGAAAAATTAAATGACTTTCTCCTCGAAAATCCTGTTGATGCTAAAATTATCGTGAGCAAAATCATTGATGCCGCTCGCGCAAGAGAAGCGGCGCGTAAAGCGCGTGAAATGACGCGTCGTAAAGGTGCACTCGACCTTGCAGGCTTGCCTGGTAAACTTGCCGACTGTCAGGAAAAAGACCCTGCTTTATCTGAACTCTATATCGTGGAGGGTGACTCTGCGGGTGGCTCAGCAAAACAAGGCCGCAACCGTAAAAATCAAGCCATCTTACCGTTAAAAGGTAAAATACTTAATGTTGAGAAAGCACGTTTCGATAAAATGCTGTCTTCGCAAGAAGTAGCAACCTTAATCACAGCTATGGGTTGTGGTATTGGCCGAGATGAATACAACCCTGAAAAAATGCGCTATCACAATATTATTATTATGACGGACGCTGATGTCGATGGCTCACATATTCGAACTCTACTGCTCACGTTTTTCTTCCGTCAAATGCCTGAAATTATTGAGCGTGGTTATTTGTATATTGCACAGCCTCCTTTATTCAAAGTGAAAAAGGGGCGTCAAGAGCAATACCTTAAAGACGAACCCGCATTAACTGAGTACCTGACGAACTTGGCTCTTGATGGAAGTGCTTTATACACCAATGCCAATGCACCAGCTATCACAGGATCATCTTTGGAAAGCTTGGTACTTCAATATAGAGAAGTTGAGCGTATTATCGAAAGATTGAGTCGTAGGTTCCCTGAGGTCTTATTAGAGCAATTGATTTACGAAAAACGATTAGCTGCATCAGATTTATTAAATCAAAACAGTGTCGAGCTTTGGGTTAACTCATTTGTGAACAAACTTGCTGAGAATGAGACCGACGGTGCACTCTACAGTTATAACCTTCAAAAAAATGAATTAGGTGAATGCTTTCCACAAATTACGATTCGCCAACATGGTGTTGACCGTCATTATATTTTTAATAAAGACTTCATCGATTCTAGCGATTACGACAAGATTGCAACCATAGGCGAAGCAATTAAAGATATCATTGAAAAAGACGGTTACGTGAAACGTGGTGATAAAATCTACGAAGCGGAAAACTTTATCGATGCACTCGAGTGGCTCATGAGTGAATCTAAACGCGGTCTCTATATACAACGCTACAAAGGTTTAGGTGAAATGAATCCTGATCAACTATGGGAGACAACAATGGATCCTAATACACGACGTATGCTACAGGTGTCCATCAATGATGCGATTGCAGCTGATCAGCTCTTCACAACGCTGATGGGCGATCAAGTCGAATCACGCCGAGATTTCATTGAAACCAATGCTCTCAATGTGTTGAACCTCGATATTTAACGCATAACCTTCTTGCATAGAAAAAATCGCTTACTTCAAGCGATTTTTTTTATCTTAAAACCTCAATAAGACATAGTTTTATCGTCTTCTCTATTTTTTTCTCATGCCTTTCTCAAATAAATCCTGAATATCTCCAACATACTCTACTCATTTTCTGATGATTCAATCTCAATGCCTACCGATACAAACATCAAATATAATCTTGAGTCTACTGTTTCCAATATGCCTTTTTTGTCACGAGAAAACCATAAAAAAACTCACGAGTGAGAATAGAATAACACCTTGTTTTTCTATATTATTTTATTTGAGATTAAAGGTGAAACAATCAGAAAAAGTATATTTAGACCATTTAGATTCGCAACACTCCTTAAATCATATTTCAAGCTCTACTCATGTTTTCTTTTAACCTATCTCCTATACATAGTGCAGAGGTTTATTCCATTTAAAACGGATCATTTCACCTTATTAAGCTGAATAAAATCTCAAGGAGAACTCATTTTATATTCATTTCTTTTTTGATCTGCTATGATTGAATAAGCCTTATGAATCAAAGAATAAGATGTTTTTTTTATCTACTTAAAACTCTAGCAAACCTCTAGAGATCGTTCAAGCATATGAGGTGAAAAGGTTCTCACCCTAAGGAAGCAAGATTATGTCAATTTGGTTTCAACAACCGACTCTAGAAGTGTGCCAATACCTCAATCAAGGGATTAAACGAAGTGGTACACTTATGCAAACACTCGGAATAGAAATTCATGAGATAGGTGATTCATACCTTTCAGCCAAGATGGAAGCAAAACCACGTATACACAATCCATTAGGCATGGTGCATGGTGGAGCCAATGTGGCTTTGGCTGAAACTGTAGCAAGTTATGCTGCTAATTTTGCTGTCGATTTTGATAAGTACTACTGTGTTGGGCAAGAAATTAGTGCTAGTCACCTTAAAGCAGTAAAAAAAGGGATTCTTATCGCAACAACCACACCATTACATATAGGAAAGCGTAGTTCTGTATGGCATGTTGAAGTCTGTAACAACAAACATGAAGTCACCTGTATTGCACGCATGACCGCTGCCGTAGTTGAAAGGCACCCGAAAAAATCACCTATGATTGAAGTTGAGACCGCAAAGGTTTACTGATTTCAACAGATTTTTTATGTTGATAATCATAATGAACTAAAACAGCGACCACTTTTGCAACCTGTTGATCATTTTGATAAATATGATGCGTTACATCAAAAGATGTGCGACCCACTTTAGAAACATGGGTCTTAATACTTACAGGGAAATCAAAATAACAAGGAGAAGTCATACTTATATCAAGATGTGCAACAATGAGATTCCATGTTTCCAATTTTAACTCGGGATTAAAAATTTTAAATATAGGCTCTCGCGCTGCTTCACACCACACAGCGAAAACTGTATTGTTGATGTGACCCAATGCATCGGTCTCGCAAAAACGAGGTATGACTTCCATTTCAAACACAAAAATATCCTTATTTTTATACACTTAATTAGTTTATATTAATTGTACATTGAAGCAATTTGTAGCGCATATTTTTGATAAATCACTTTGCGGCGCAATTTTAATGTAGGCGTAATCTCTCCTAACTCAATTGAAAAAGCTTTAGATAACAAAGTAAATTTCTTCACTTGTTCAAATCTTGCTAATTCTTTTTGTAACTGAGCTAAACTTGCTTCTATTTGTTTATTCACTTGTGAGTTTTTAACCAGATCAAGTTGTGAACGATAATGAATACCTTGCTCTTTAGCCCAATCTTCTAAAGCTGAAAAAGCAGGAACAATCAAGGCGCTAACGTAATGACGTGCATCAGCAATAATAGCTACTTGCTCGACAAAAGGAGAGCGACTTAATAAACCTTCAACGCGCTGTGGTGCAATGTACTTACCATTTGAAGTCTTCATAAGATCTTTAATACGCTCGGTAATATAAAGCTCACCTTGTTCATTGATGTAGCCAGCATCTCCTGTTTTAAGCCAGCCATCTTGTAAAACTTCTTGTGTCGCCTCCGGATTATTATAGTAACCACGCATCACGGTATCGCCTTTGATTAAAATCTCATTGTTCTGACCAATTTTAACGGCAACGCCTTCAAGCTGTGTTCCGCATGATCCGGCAACCTGTTGATGTAAACGCTGACAAGTAATAGTCGCTGTGGTTTCAGTCATACCATAACCTGTTACAACAGGTAAACCCATGTCATAGAAGAAATGAGCAACTTGTTCATCAAGTGCAGCACCGCCACAGGGCATCAGTGTTAACTGAGGTGCAATTTTTTTTCTCATTGGCATCAAAACAAGTCGCTTTGCAATAAGAAGCTTTAAACGTTTGTAATAATCTGTACGTTTTGCATATCGACATGTTTTTGCTATATATAAAGCCCACTTAAATAATAAACGCTTAGTTAAGGGAGCATACTTCACTTTGTCATGGATAGTGCTGTATATCTTCTCAAGAAAGCGCGGTACAACACAAAACACATGAGGTTGAACCTGTGCCATCGCACTTTGTACTTGCATAGGGTGGGCTAGATATACATTGCGTCCGCCACGAGCTAAAACATAAAAAGTCCAGCTTCGCTCAAATACATGACTCAAGGGTAGAAAAGCCAACGAAGTTTGTCCGGGACTAAACTGTACAAAAGGCTTATGTTGTGCAATGGAACTGGAAAAATTCATATGATCAAGCATGACACCTTTAGGATTACCTGTCGTGCCTGAAGTGTAAATTAAAGTTGCTAGATCAGTTAAACCTTTTTGCTGTAAACGCTGATAATACAAAGAAGATAAAGTAACACTCTGGTCAACAATTTTATCAAAGTATTGATGATGAGGTGATGTAAGCTTCACGTAAGAATCAAAAACAATCACGTGCACATTGTGCAAGTCTTCAGTTAAAACCGAACAAAGTAAATCATAATGTTCTTGATGATCCACAAAAATAATCTGAGCTTGAGCATCTTTTAAGATAAATTTAACTTGATCAGCTGTACTGGTTGCATAAATAGGCACAACAACACCGCGCATAGCTAAAGTTGCTAAATCAGCACAACTCCACTGTAGTCGGTTGTCAGAAAAAATAGCAACGCGATCTCCAATATCTAGCTCATGATCTAATAAATGTTGGCTAAGGTATTCGATGATTGTACCAAGCCTACGCCAAGAAATGTGTTGCCAACGACCTTGAGTATCATAGTTCACAAGTGCAATATCATCTTGTCTTGTACGAACTTGTCGAAAAACTAAATCGATTAAATGCTCATATTTTAATGATTGCATACCTATACCTGAATTATATTCAAAAAGATTATTTGTTGACTCATACACTACTACAGGTTACTTTAATTGCTCTGCAAAGTGGCTTACTCGCTCCCAACGCGTGAACTCATAAGTCTGAGAACAATCGGTAGGTCCCTTCGTCATCCACATAATAAAACGGATCATTATTTTATCCAAAAACTTATAAGCAGGATAATCTAATTTGCCTGCAAAAACACCTAGTTTTTTCGGTTGCCACTGCATATTTTTTAATAATTTAATCATATAAGGATTATTGTGCGGCATGTTCTTTTCATTTTTCCGTGCCACGAGATTAACACAGAAAAAAGCATTATCTTTCATATCTAGAGTAAATCTATGCTCATGCACAAAATGATGAAAATCTTGCTGAAACTTACCATAACGAATACTAGCACCAATAATAACTTGTTGTGCTTGAGCGAGCATCGATGTGTCTACATCAGCAATATTTTCACACCGAACTCTGTGGGTTTGAGTCTCTATCTCGCTTGCTATATAGTCACAAATTTTCTGTGTTTGACCATCTGTTGAACTGTAAACAATAAGAGTATGATAGGTCATCTTTAATGTCTCCAAAAAGCAGGGGTGAAAAGAACCAGTAATGTAAAAACTTCTAGCCGACCAAAGAGCATAGCTAAAATTAAAACCCACTTTGCTTGATCATTAATATTTGCATAATGTGTGGCCACTTCACCTAACCCAGGACCCAAATTATTCAGACAAGCTGTTGTTGCACTGATCGCTGTGACCGAGTCAATATCGGTTGCTAACAAGGCTAACATACATACAATATAAACAAAAATATATGCTGAAAAAAATCCCCATACTGCATCAATAACACGCTCTGGTAAAGCTTTTTGTCCAACACTTATTGAAAATAAAGCGCGAGGGTGAACCAGTCGTTTTAATTCTCTGCTAGCCTGTAACATCAAGAGCCAAACACGAATAACTTTTAATCCACCTCCTGTTGACCCTGCGCAGCCTCCAATGAAGCTAGAAATGAGAAGCATAGTAGGTAAAAACGAAGGCCAGTTTGCAAAAGACTCCGTTGCAAAACCTGCTGTAGTCGATAGCGATACCGCTTGAAAAAATGCCTGCTCAAAGGCATCAAAGTAATTATCATAAAATCTGCGTGATACAAGAACCATAAAGCAAATCGCAACTAATGCGCATTGAATGATCACAAAAAATCTAAGTTCTGCATCATGTATATAAGCTCTAAAATTTAATTTGCCTCGAGAAAAAACAATAAAATGCAAACTAAAGTTCACAGAAGAAATTAACAAAAAGACAGCACAAGTGATGTTAATTAAAGGACTATCAAAATAACCTAAACTTGCATCATGACTTGAGAAACCACCAATAGCTACTGTAGAAAAAGAATGACCAATAGCATCAAACACACTCATACCTGCAAGCCAATAAGCAAAAGCACACAATACCGTTAAAGTCAGGTAAATATACCAAAGAGCCTTGGCCGTCTCTGCAATACGAGGCGTAATTTTACTATCTTTTACAGGGCCAGGTGTTTCAGCGCGGTAGAGCTGCATGCCACCAATACCGAGTAAAGGCAAGATAGCAACAGCTAAAACAATAATTCCCATCCCGCCAAACCACTGTAATAAGTGACGATAAAACAAAATAGCTTTAGGGAGTTCATCGAGTCCAACAATTAACGTTGCACCGGTGGTCGTTAAAGCAGAAAAAGATTCAAAGAAACTATCAGTAATAGACAAGTGAGGTGAGTCCGATAGCATAAAAGGAATCGATCCAATTGTACCCAGTACAACCCAAAATAAAACAACAATAAGAAAGCCCGATCGCGTTCTTAATTCTTGTTGGCAATTACGATTAGGATACCAAAAAATAAAAGCAATCATTAAGCTCACAAAAAAAGAGCGAATAAAAACAACACCCGCACCATCTTGATAGATCAGAGCGACAAGAGCAGGGGGTAACATTGAAAACGAAAACAGGCAAATCAACAAGCCTACCATTCGTAAAATTATTTTGGTTTGCATAAGCTATGTTTTATTTTATTCATATGATCAAGTTTAATCATGTAAACCACATTCACGTGTTAAATTTTCTATTTGGTGCTCACCTATCAAAATATTATCTTCAATTCGAATGCCACCAAAAGGTATAAGTGTTTCAATTACAGACCAATCCAAGCATGTGATCGAAGTGTCACGACGAAGAGGTTGTAATAGTTGTTGAATAAAATATAGACCCGGTTCAATTGTCATGACTTGCCTTGGTTCAATGAGACGCTGGTTTCTTAATTTTTTTGAATCTTTATGTTGTAGCACATCAAGATAAGGCGTCTTTAAACTACCACCGACATCATGAACTTGCAAGCCTAATAAATGGCCTAATCCGTGAGGAAAAAAGGCACCGACAATACCTTGTTCTATGAGCTGTTCTACTGAACCTAAAGCAAGTTTAAAATCTTTTAAAACTTGGGCTATAAAAACACAAGATCTCTGATGTAAATCAGCATAACTCGAACCTTGTTTTATTTCAGTAATAATCTGTTTTTGGTATTGATCCATACTCTCGATCATTTCAGCAAACATATTATTTTCGTATGCATAGGTTCTAGAGATATCTGAAGCATAACCATAGCAGTCAACACCTGCATCAATCAATAAAGAGTAAGCTTTTTGAGGGCGCTGTCGCATTCTATTTTGATAATGCAAAACAGCAGCATGATCATTTTGTGCAATGATGGCACGATAGGGCAATTGTGACTCTTCTTGCTGGGTCGCTTGTAAATAAATAGCATTGAGTTCAAATTCAGATAAAAATTCTGGTGAATTTTTTACTGCATCTTCTATCGCTAAATGTCCTTGTACTGCAACTTGACTTGCTTCACGTAAGCAAGCAATTTCATAATCTGTTTTATAACCACGATGATAATTAAGAAAATGCACTACAGCATGTGGGTTGATTGCAGTAAACCCTAAAGAGCTTGCCAAGGCTTCATCTTCACCAAGGTAGACCCACTGTGTTACCTCAGGTTCTAAATAGTTTTTGATATCCGATACCTGATGTACATAACTCACATCAAAATAATCTAAAAAGAAGAAGCCATCTAAATCGACAGGTTTATGCCAAAAGTCGACAACTTGATACAAGATTAATTTTGGCGGATCAACTTGATTGATCAATAACCAGCATTGTGGCATGTTAAGAGGAAGCCAAGCATTAAAATGAGGATTTAATTTAAAAGGAAAACCGTGATCATCTGCAAAAAAATAATGCTCAATGCCTGAGTGAATTGCTAAAGTTGATTTATTTTCTCGCTGCAAAATATGCCGAGCATTGGACAACATCACATCAATGTGTTGTTTATATTTTGCCTGTAAACTGTCCATAAAATTTGTCCTAAATACATTAAGTGTATCATAAAAAATATAAATTTAATTATTCATAAAAATGAAAAAGTGCATTGAAATTCACAGCATTAAGACGCAAACTGTTCAGGTGCAAAAAAATTCAAGCACAAAGGAAATCATTGAACCTTAAACAAGGAATCTATGCATGATCTACCAAAGCACTCATATTCAAGTTGAAATGCTTGATGACCATATGGCTCATCTCATCTTTAATTCAGATGGTTCAGTAAACAAGCTCGACCAAGCTTGTTTAAATAATTTAGACAACGCTCTTGATATTATCATTGATCAGCAACCTAAAGGGTTGTTAGTTTCAAGTCATAAACCTGCTTTTATTGTAGGTGCTGACATTACCGAATTTTTAGACCTCTTTGATCAACCTACTGCGGTATTAATGAAGTGGTTAGATAAAGCAAATGATGTTTTTAATAAATTAGAAGAGCTGCCTATGCCGACAGTATGCGCAGTTACAGGTTTTGCTTTAGGCGGCGGTTGTGAGACAATATTGGCTTGTGATTTTCGTATAGCCGATACAACAGCTGTAATAGGATTACCTGAAACCAAACTAGGTATTTTACCTGGATTTGGAGGTACAGTGCGCTTGCCACGTGTGATTGGAGCTGAAAATGCCATCGAATGGATGGCCACAGGCCGACACAATAAAGCTGATGCAGCATTAAAACTAGGAGCTGTTGATGCCGTAGTCGATCATGAGCAACTTATTCCTCAAGCACTTCGCCTTTTAGAGCGTGCAATCAATAATGAGCTCGATTGGAAATCAAGAAGAACGGTAAAACAGTCGCCTTTATCACTCAATAAAGCTGAATCTAAAATGGCATTCACCACAGCAAAAGCCATGCTTGCACAAAGTGTTTCACCTGATTATCCAGCTCCATTTAAAGTCGTAGATGTTGTGAAAGAAGCTGCTAAATTAGATAGACAAGATGCACTACTGGTTGAGCAAGAAGCATTCATTGAACTAGCCAAAACACCGACCGCACAATCTCTTATCCAGATTTTTTTAAACGATCAGTTGGTTAAATCAAAAGCTAAAAAGCAAGGAAAAAAAGCAAAAAGCTACAAAAAAGCAGGCGTTTTAGGTGCTGGGATTATGGGTGGAGGTATCGCTTATCAAAGTGCTGTAAAAGGTATTCCTGCGATGATGAAAGATATCACGCAACCTGCTCTTGATCTTGGATTACAACAAGCAAATCATGAATTACTTAAAAAATTAAGTAAGAACAAGATCAAACCAGAAAAAGTGATAAACACCTTAAACAGTATTGTACCTACACTTGATTACAACAGTTTAAAAGATGCAGACATTATTGTTGAAGCTGTAGTTGAGCATCCAGATGTAAAAGCTGATGTACTGACAGAAATTGAAAAACATGTTTCAGACGAAGCGATTATTACTTCCAACACTTCAACTATTTCTATAAACTCTTTAGCACATAATTTACAAAAGCCAGAACGCTTTTGTGGTATGCATTTTTTTAATCCTGTGCCTAAAATGCCACTTGTAGAAGTAATACAAGGCGAAAGCTCTTCCAAAGAAACCATTGCAACCATTTGTTCTTATGCACAAAAAATGGGAAAAACTCCCATTGTTGTTCAAGACTGTACAGGATTTTTTGTTAACCGCGTACTGTTTCCTTATTTTTATGGCTTTAATGAATTACTTTTTGCTGGAGCCCACTTTACTGAAATAGATAAAGTTATGGAAAAAGAATTTGGCTGGCCTATGGGTCCTGCGCATCTATTAGATGTTGTTGGACTTGATACAGCACATCATGCGCAAAGTATCATGGCCGATGCTTACCCTGACCGTATGAAGCAAAATAATAAAAATGCAGTCGATATCTTATTTAAAGCCGACCGTTTCGGTAAGAAAAATCAATTTGGCTTCTACCAATATAAGAAAAACAAAAAAGGGCAGCTTAAAAAACACAAAGATCCAGCTACAGAGGAGATTCTGAAAGATCATCTTGGTCCTGCACATAACTTTAGCCATGAAGATATCATCGCAAGGTGTATGCTCCCCATGATTTTAGAGTCTGTGCGCTGTTTGGATCAGGGTATCATCGCATCCCCGGCCGAAGCTGATATAGCTCTACTTTACGGGTTGGGCTTCCCTGCATTTAGAGGCGGGCCTTTTACTTATATAAGACAGATGGGAATTAAGAAATTTGTTGCTATGGCAGATAAATTTGAATCTCTAGGTCCTCTCTATCATATTCCTGAAAGTATGCGTCATTTTGCATCAAGCAATACTGACTATTAAAAATTATATACATATAGGATATATATTATGAACAAAGATGTTGTAATTGTTGACTGTGTGCGAACACCTATGGCGCGGTCAAAAAATGGTGCATTTCGACATGTCAGAGCGGAAAGCTTGTCAGCTTCAGTGATGCAGGCTCTACTACAACGCAACCCTGCGCTCCCTCCCAAAGAAATAGATGATGTTTATTGGGGGTGTGTACAACAAACGCTAGAGCAAGGATTTAATATCGCCAAAAATGCTGCTTTACTTGCAGGGCTACCTCACACAGTTCCAGCAGTAACCATCAATAGGCTATGTGGCTCATCAATGGAAGCCTTACACCAGGCATCTCGTTCTATCATGACAGGAATGGGAAAGGTCTTCATCGTAGGGGGAGTTGAGCATATGGGACACATTCCTATGACCTATAACGTTGACTTTCATCCTCACCTTGGCAAGTACGTAGCTAAAGGGTCAGGCTCTATGGGATTAACAGCCGAAATGCTTGCTATGAAGTACGAGATCAGTAGGGAAGAGCAAGACCTGTTTGCATTAAGGTCCCATCAGAAGGCGCATCAAGCTACGCTCAACCAAGAGTTTGATGATGAAATTCACGCTATTGAAGGACATGACAGCGATGGCGGTCTCATTCAGGTCACACAAGACGAAGTGATTCGTCCTGACACCAGCTTAAGTTCCCTTGAGCAATTGAAACCCGTTTTTAACCCTCGAGATGGCAGCATTACGGCAGGCACTTCATCTGCCATATCAGATGGAGCAAGTGCAATGCTCGTCATGAGCCGCGAGCAAGCTAGAGCACTTGAGCTGCCTATTTTAGCTGTTGTGCGATCTATGGCTGTCAGTGGTTGCGCACCATCGATCATGGGTATCGGGCCTGTCGCTGCGACCCGTATTGCTCTAGAGCGCGCAAACATGGAATTAGACAATATTGATGCTCTAGAACTCAATGAAGCTTTTGCTGCACAAACTCTTGCATGTATTAAAGAATTAGGGCTACAAGAAACCTACGATAATAAAGTCAACCTGAAGGGCGGCGCTATCGCACTTGGACACCCGCTTGGATGTTCAGGAGCACGTATCTGTACGACACTGCTTCATACAATGCAGCAGAAAAATTATGCAACTGGACTAGCAACCATGTGTATTGGTCTAGGACAGGGTATTGCAACGATTTTTGAGCGCTAAAGTCATACTTTTGATTGTCCATAATTGCAGAAATGGATATATCCATTTCTGCACTCTTAAAAGTACATCTCTAATTATGATGTAAATCTAATTTCAGCATAAAGACCTTGCACAGTTAAGCCAATATTGTCATAGTATGCTGGTATTTAAGCTATTTTATAAAAGAACATGATAGAGTCATTCGACAATATAGATTACACCTTAGACACAACTGGGCTGTGCTGCCCAGAGCCTGTTATGATGGTACGCAAGCAAATCAGAACCATGAAGTATGGAGAAATACTCTTAATCTTAGCTGATGATCCTGCAACTAAACGTGATATTCCCAGCTTTTGTACCTTTATGGATCATGAGTTATTAGAGTCTCAAACTCACTCAATTCCGTATTCTTATCGTGTTATTAAAGGTAAAAAAACAAAAAAGTAGATGTTTCACGTGAAACATCTGCAAATTAATATAGTAAAAACAAGTATATACAGAAAAATATTCTTATGTAGTGCATAAATAGCACTTTTGAGCCTAATAGGTCCTTATCACTGGCTTATTGAGCCCAAGAATCTAACTTATTGATTTAAATAAATAGAAATCTTAGATATCAAGCATAGAAAAGCCCATTTTTTACCTTTGTTATTCATTTAACTGATGTATTAAAGCGTATTTATTCATAAAATATGTCTCTGCGCGATTCAGGCAACTTCCCATCAATAGCCTCTCTCATGTAGCGCTTACATTCATCATAAGCATCATTAAACGGTCTGCTCCAGATATGGAACTTGACTTTTTTCAAATCTAACTTAGGGTCTAAACGCTTTATGAGTGTCACATTTTTATCAATTACCCTCACAGTTGCTGATATTTCGGTTTTAATTTGCTCACTCACAGCTAACGAACTCAACTTTTTAGCTGAAAAGCAAGCTTTCAGCACTTCATGGAGAGCACGAATAATGATTAAATTACGGTCTAATTGCTCTATATCCTGATCGCATTGCTGATAAATTTCAGAGAAAGGTCGATTATTAATCTTGGCAGAGGATTGAATAGCTTGAGGATAAACCTCTATGAGCTCTTTTTGATCTTTTCGGAATCGACGCACAGTGAAGCTCACTTCATTCAAGATACCATAACGCAAACCGCCTAATTCATGGTTTAAAGATATTGTGTCTAACTGATCGCAATACCTTCCCATTAAGCGCATCTTTTGCAACATCTGATAAAGATCTCGATCATCTTGACCATATTGAGTTTTGTCTTCACTTGCCAATATAAAGCCAGAAAACAGGCAAAAAAGACCTAAAAAAGTAATATTTTTTCGTTTCATATGCTTACTTTAGATCATTTTGGTAAATGGATCGAACACGAACTACACGAGAAAGGATTATAGTGCGATCTCTTCTCAGGTGCAATAATGTTGATAAAATAAAAATTAAACACAGAAAAAAACAAAGATATCCACAAAAACAGAACAAAACTAGATACAAAAAAAATAACCTGTGGATAAAAAAAAGATAAAGTGTATATCTTCTCTTTTAAAGCTCTTCGAAAAAGACCGGTTGTGGATAGAAGTGGATAAGATCGCTACTTTTAAAGATGTTATTTTACGGTTTGGAACAGCTTATCCACAGAGTAAGATTTTGATATTTATGGTTTTTTGGCTTTAATTTGGCGTTTTCAGCCTCCCCTTAATAAAAAAAGAAAGATCAATAGATCAGTTTAATTAATTAAGCCCTCAAAAGAAGAAAAAAAAGAAAAGGATCGTTTCAAAGTAAGCGATCTAATGGTAAAATGATCACATCTGAAAAAATCACGTTATGATCGTTTGTTTACTATGAAAAAAGAAGTTTTTGATGTGATCGTTGTCGGTGGCGGTCATGCAGGAGTCGAAGCAGCCTTAGCTTCAGCTCGTTTGAAGCGTAAAACATTACTGCTTACACAGAATATAGATACATTAGGTCAAATGTCTTGTAATCCTGCAATTGGAGGCATAGGCAAAGGGCATCTTGTTAAAGAAATTGATGCTTTAGATGGTCTTATGGCTCAAGCTATTGATATATCAGGTATTCAATTTAGAACCCTCAATTCAAGAAAAGGACCTGCAGTGAGAGCAACAAGAGCTCAAGCTGACAGAGCTTTGTACAAAGAAGCTGTTCAGAAGGCACTTTTTCAGCAAGAAAACCTCACTATTTTTCAACAATCGGTTGAAGATATGATCCTTGAAAACAACCAAGTTACAGGTGTGATCACACAAATGGGACTCACCCTATTAGCACGCTCGGTCGTGTTAACAACAGGAACTTTTTTAGGTGGGCAAATCCATATTGGCTTAAATCATTATTCTGGTGGAAGGGCTGGCGATCCATCTTCAATTGCTTTGGCTCATCGCTTACGTGAATTACCTATACGTATCGGCCGCTTGAAAACAGGCACACCACCGAGATTAAACAAGCACACTATTGATTTTTCAAATATGCAAGTTCAGCATGGTGACAACCCGACACCTGTTTTTTCTTTTTTAGGCCATCGTGATCTGCATCCTCAGCAAATTCCTTGTTATATCACACATACAAATGAAAAAACACATGATGTGATACGTCAATACTTAGATCAAAGCCCCATGTATTCTGGAGAAATAGAGGGAGTTGGTCCTAGATACTGTCCTTCTAT
Source organism: Shewanellaceae bacterium UBA2521 (assembly GCA_002341165.1). Taxonomy (GTDB): domain Bacteria; phylum Pseudomonadota; class Gammaproteobacteria; order Enterobacterales; family Shewanellaceae; genus UBA2521. The sequence continues at coordinate 39,343 of DDNL01000037.1, read as the reverse complement.
TGAAGATAAAATTGTACGCTTTGCAAGCAAAAATAGTCATCAAATATTTGTAGAGCCTGAAGGGTTAAACTCTCCAGAGATCTATCCAAATGGTATATCGACAAGCTTGCCTTTTGAAGCTCAAACAAAAATTATCCGATCAATTGCAGGGTTCGAGCAAGCAGAGATCCTTCGACCAGGTTACGCTATTGAGTATGACTATTGCGATCCAAGAGATCTAAAAAGCTCTTTAGAAACTAAAGCGATCGCAGGTTTATTTTTTGCAGGTCAGATCAATGGCACAACAGGATATGAAGAAGCTGCAGCGCAAGGTTTGTTAGCTGGTGTTAATGCTGCACGCTTATCTCAAGATCTAGATCCTTGGTCGTTGCGTCGCGATCAAGCCTATTTAGGCGTTTTAGTTGATGATCTCTCTACATTAGGAACAAAAGAACCTTACCGCATGTTTACTTCACGTGCTGAATATCGCCTTTTGTTACGCGAAGACAATGCTGATTTGAGACTTACAGAGATCGGTCGCGATCTAGGTTTGGTAGGAGAGAAGCGTTGGCAAGCTTATAACCAAAAACAAGAAATGATAGAGCAAGAGATGCAACGTTTGCGATCGCATCGTATTCATCCAAAATCTGATCTATCTGAGCGTTTGGATCCGCACTTAGATACAAAGATCTCCAAAGAAGCTACTTTTGAAGAGTTATTGCGTCGCCCAGATCTTAATTATGAAAAATTAATGTCTATTGAAGGTTTTGGCCCTCAAATTGAGTGTGAGCAAGCAGCATTACAGGTTGAAATTCAAGTTAAATATGCAGGTTATATCGAACGTCAGAATAATGAAGTCGAGAAAATGAACCGCCATGAAACAACAGGTTTACCTCTAGATCTCGATTATGCTCAGATTCCAGGTTTATCAAATGAAGTCGTTATGAAGCTTAATCAATTTAAGCCTGAAACAGTGGGACAAGCTTCGCGAATATCTGGTATAACACCTGCTGCAATATCTATTTTGTTGATTTATCTTAAAAAGATAGGGTTGTTAAAAAAAGCAAGCTGATAGAAAGCTTTAAGTTGATAACGCGTCTACATCAAACTTTTATCAATGAGCTTTATGACGAGAAAGTAGAATAAAATAATCAGGTATAGCTATGATTTTGGAAAAACTCCTTTCATAATAGAGCTCATTACATATCTATGAGAAAAAGCAGTGTTAGTAAATCAATTAAGTCATTACTTATCTGAGTCTTCGATTATCTGCTCAAAAGAGCAGCAAGAGCAGTTATTAAATTTTGTGAGCTTATTACACAAGTGGAATAAAGCCTATAATTTAACATCAGTACGTTCAATTGAGCAAATGTTAGTGCGCCATATTATGGACAGTGCTGTGGTCTCACCTTACTTAGAAGGGAATCGTTTCATCGATGTGGGCTCTGGACCTGGATTACCAGGTATTGTTTTAGCTATTCTAAATCCAGATAAACATTTTGTTTTATTAGACAGTTTAGGGAAAAGGATTCGTTTTCAAACACAGGTTAGATTTGAGTTGGGACTCAAGAATATAGAGTCGTGTCACTCACGTGTAGAAGATTATCAACCTGAAAAAAAATTTGATACGGTTTTGAGTAGAGCTTTTGCATCATTGCAAGATATGATACTTTGGTGCGAACATTTATTGGATGAAAAAGGTCGCTTTTTAGCATTAAAAGGCAAACTTCATTCTGATGAATTACAAAGTATTCCTGAGCATTTCCATGTGGCGCAAGTTCATGAGTTGTTCGTACCTGAGTTAGATGAACAGCGACATTTAGTGGAGGTGATCAAACACGATTTATATGGAGATACATAGTGAACAAAATTATAGCCGTAGCTAATCAGAAGGGTGGTGTGGGTAAAACAACAACCTGTATTAACTTAGCAGCGGCACTTGCTGCTATGAAGCGTCGTGTTCTGCTTATCGATTTAGATCCGCAAGGTAATGCCACAATGGGAAGTGGCATTAATAAATATGATTTAAATCAAACTGTCTATCATTTATTGATAGAAGATATTCCTTTTCATCAAATTGTTTTAACTCAATTACCTTGTCGATATGACTTAATGCCTGCTAATGCAGATCTGACAGCTGCAAATGTAACTTTGATGGATCTTTTTTCGCGTGAAACCAGATTACGCCATGCGTTGCAACCCATAAAAGATGATTATGATTTTATTTTTATTGATTGTCCGCCATCATTGAATATGCTTACCGTTAATGCTATGGCTGCCGCCGATTCAGTTTTAGTACCGACACAATGTGAGTACTTTGCTCTAGAAGGTATCACGGAACTGCTCGACACCATCAAAAAGTTATCTCAGTTTGTCAACCCAAACTTGAAAATAGAAGGTGTATTACGCACTATGTTCGATTCAAGAAACAGATTAACACACGAAGTCTCATCACAGTTAAAACATTATTTTTCAAAGCAATTATATCAAACTGTGATTTCAAGAAATGTGCGATTGGCAGAAGCGCCTAGCCACGGTTTGCCTGTTATGTATTATGATAAATCGAGTGTTGGTGCAAAAGCATATTTAACTTTAGCTGGAGAAATGATGCGCAAACATCAAACAGAATCTGTAATATCTACTTATCAAAAAGAGAGTGCTTTATGTCTGTAAAAAAGCGAGGCTTAGGTCGAGGATTAGAAGCTTTACTCAGTACAAGCAAAGCTCAAGAAGATCAATATCCAATAGAAGCGGTTTCGGTAGAAGAACATAAACAATCAGTTCTGCATCAACTTCCTATTCACGCACTGCAGCGAGGTGCTTACCAACCTAGAAAAGATATGTCAGAGTCTTTACTGCAAGACTTATCGGCTTCGATTAAAGCACAAGGGCTTATACAACCTATTGTGGTGAGAAGTATCTCGGATGGAAAGTACGAAATTATCGCAGGAGAGAGACGTTGGCGTGCTTGTCAAATGTTGAATATGAAGAAAGTCTCTTGTGTTATCAAAGAGATGAACAATGAAACAGCTATGGCGATTGCATTGATTGAAAATATTCAGCGCGAAGATCTGAATGTAATGGAGCAAGCCACGGCTTTATTGCGTTTGGTCAATGAATGTAAGATGACACATCAAGAAGTAGCTCAAGCTGTAGGTAAGTCACGATCAGCTATCAGCAACTTGCTGCGTTTAAATCAGTTACACCGAGATGTCAAAGTACTTTTAGAGCATGGTGATTTGGAAATGGGGCATGCTCGAGCTTTGTTGGCTTTAGAATCAGTACAGCAAATTCAGGTTGCACGTATGGTAGTTGCCAAAGACATGACTGTACGAGAAACCGAAAAATATGTGCAGAAATGCTCACAAAAACAGGAGTTAAAGCCTGAAATACAGGCCGATCCCGATATACTGAAGATGCAAGATGTCTTATCTGAGCAATTGGGGACAAAAGTCATGGTACAGCATATGAAAGGCGGACGCGGCAAGTTGGTTATAAATTACGATAACCTTGAACATTTAGATGGAATATTGACACGTTTTAATTAATTTTTTTTGAATAAAAAGAAAAAACGTAAAAAGATTAAAAATTTCCTTTCTTGCATGTTGCAAACATTGGCTGAAAATGTATACTTGCGCAAGCATAAAAAAGCTTAGCTTATATCTTAGATATTAGCTTATTTGTGTATGTTTATGCAAGCAGTAGAAGAGGTCTGTATGCAAAAAAGTCCAATGACTCAAAATAAAAAAAAAGTTTATGTACTGGTTTTATTTCAAGTGATTGTAGCTTTGAGCATGTCTTTGCTTTTTCTTTTGCTTTATGGATTAAAAGAAGCATTAGACGCTTTACTAGGCGGCATTGTTGCTTTTATTCCTAATTTTGTATTTGCTTCTATGACGTTTGCTACTTTTGGTGCTCGTCAGCTCGATAAAACAATACGTTTTTTTTATTGGGGAGAAGCATTAAAAATTTTGCTAACTATCATGCTTTTCACAGTGATATTTGTTTTGAGAAAGGTAGATTTTGCTTCTTTTTTCTTAACTTATGTATTTGTACTGAGTACGCATGGGTTAGTTTTTCTCGTATCAAACAACGATAATTAGGATGAATCATGGCAGCTCACGGTGAACACACGCCGCAGGACTATATTCAACATCACTTGACTAACTTAACAGAAGGTCAAGGTTTTTGGACATGGCATCTTGATTCATTACTCTTCTCTGTTGGGCTTGGTATGTTTTTCTTATGGCTTTTTTATACAGTAGCTCAGCGTGCAACCTTAGGTGTACCAAACCGTTTACAGTGTGCTGTGGAAATGGTGGTTGAGTTTGTACAAAAAAGCGTTAAAGAATCTTTTCATGGAAGCAGTGCTTTAATTGCTCCTTTAGCTTTAACTGTGTTTGTCTGGGTCTTTTTAATGAATCTTATGGATTTAATTCCTGTTGATTGGTTGCCTCTGCTTGCACAAAAAGCTGGAATAGAATATCTGAAAGTTGTACCGAGTACAGATCTAAATATTACATTTAGTTTGTCTTTGGGTGTATTCTTTTTGATTATCTTTTACAGTATCCAAGTTAAAGGTTTAAAAGGGTTCATAAAAGAATTAACATTACAACCTTTCAACCATTGGGTAATGATACCTGTTAACTTCATTCTTGAAGCTGTTACCTTGCTCGCAAAGCCAATTTCATTAGCTTTACGTTTATTTGGTAACATGTATGCAGGTGAATTAATTTTTATTCTTATTGCTCTTATGTATTCGGGTAACTGGATGATCGCATCATTGGGTGTGGGGCTTCATATTGGATGGGCGATATTCCATATCCTCGTCATCACATTACAAGCCTTTATTTTCATGATGTTGACGATCGTTTACTTGAGTATGGCACATGAAGAACACTAAGATATTTACAATAACTAACCAACAAAATTTAAACTGGAGATTTTGATGGAAACTGTACTGGGTTTCACTGCAATTGCTGTTGCTTTATTAATTGGCTTAGGTGCTTTAGGTACCGCTATTGGTTTTGGTTTATTAGGCGGAAAGTTTTTAGAAAGCGCTGCACGTCAACCTGAACTTGCTCCTATGCTGCAAGTTAAAATGTTTATTGTTGCAGGTCTTCTTGACGCAGTAACGATGATCGGTGTAGGTATTGGTTTATACATGCTATTTACCAATCCACTCGGTAATATGTTGTCTTAATCGACTTGTAATATTAATTTGAGATAGGAGAAGCTATTGTGAATATAGGCGCTACTCTAGTTGGGCAAACGATAGCTTTCATTCTCTTTGTGTGGTTCTGCATGAAGTATGTATGGCCACCGCTTATCGCTTCTATAGAAAAGCGTCAGCAAGTGATTGCTGACGGTTTGTCTAAGGCTCAAAAAGCTGAAAAAGATTTAGTATTAGCACAGCAAAAGGCTGCAGAATATCTTAAAGAAGCAAAGCTTAAAGCGAATGAAATTATAGAACAGGCAAATTCACGCAAAGTTCAAATTATTGATGAAGCGAGAGTGGATGCGGAAAGCGTAAGAAATAAAATTATTGCGCAAGGTCAAGCTGAAGTTGATAGTGCTCGCAACAAAGCAAGAGAAGAGCTGCGCGTGCAAATTGCTTCACTTGCAACACTTGGTGCTGAAAAAATTCTCAGCCGCTCAGTTGATCAAACTGTTCAAAACGATATTGTTGATCAGTTAATTGCTGAGATTTAATAAGGATCTGCGTTATGGAAAATCTAAAAACCATCGCTCGGCCTTATGCTCAAGCTGTTTTTTCAATTGCATTAAAAGATAAATCTTTTTCTGTATGGCAAGATAGATTAACTTTTTTTTCTGCAGTAGCAAAAGAGCCTTCAATGAGGCAGTTTGTATCAGGTGTATTATCAACAGATAAGTCACTTTTGGCTTTTAGTGAAGTATGTCGAGAACATGCAGATGAATCGAGTCGTCGCTTATTAGAAGTGATGGCATCTAACCAGCGCTTAAATGCATTGCCTGAAGTAGCTGAACATTTTTCAGAACTCTATCTTCAGTGGCTCAAAGAAATTGAAGTTGAAGTGGTATCTGCATATCCTTTGAATTCAGAGCAAGAGCTTGCATTACAACAAGCATTGGAAAAGCGTTTCTCTCAAAAAATTAAATTGAACTGTCATCTTGATACCGATTTGATTGGTGGTCTACGCATCAAAATCGGAGATGAAGTTATTGATGGCTCTTTACGAGACAAGCTCACTCGTATGAAGAAATTATTACAGTCGTAATTGAGGATTAAACTATGCAATTAAGCTCTACAGAAATTAGTGATTTAATTAAGCAGCGTATTGAGCAGAGTCATGTTGCACCTGAAATTAGAAATGAAGGTTCGATTGTTTCCGTAAGTGACGGTATCATTCGAATTCATGGTATTGCTGATGCAATGCAAGGTGAAATGATCGCTCTACCAGGTGATCGCTATGCTATTGCTTTGAACTTAGAACGCGATTCAGTGGGTGCTGTTGTGATGGGACCTTATGCTGACTTAGCAGAAGGCATGAAAGTCAAAACAACAGGACGTATTTTAGAAGTACCTGTTGGCCGAGGCTTATTAGGGCGTGTTGTCAACACCTTGGGTCAGCCTATTGATGGTAAAGGCACAATCGATAATGATGGCTTTGCTCCTGTTGAAATGATTGCTCCTGGCGTAATTGATCGTCAATCTGTATCGCAACCTGTTCAAATAGGTTATAAAGCTGTTGATTCTATGATCCCTGTTGGTCGAGGTCAGCGTGAGCTGATCATTGGTGACCGTCAAACAGGTAAAACTGCACTTGCTATTGATGCGATCATCAATCAGAAAGATTCAGGCATTAAATGTGTGTACGTTGCAATAGGTCAAAAAGCATCAACCATTGCGAACGTGGTACGTAAGCTAGAAGAGCATAATGCTCTCGCACATACCATCGTTGTTGTAGCGACAGCATCAGAAGCAGCTGCTCTACAATACTTAGCACCTTACTCTGGTTGTACTATGGGTGAATATTTCCGTGATCGCGGTGAAGACGCATTGATTGTTTATGATGACTTATCGAAACAAGCGGTGGCTTATCGTCAAATTTCACTCTTGCTAAGACGTCCGCCAGGACGAGAAGCTTTCCCAGGTGATGTATTTTACTTGCATTCGCGTTTACTTGAGCGTGCCTCTCGTGTTAATGAAGCTTATGTTGAGAAGTTCACCAAAGGTGCTGTAAAAGGTAAAACAGGATCTTTAACTGCGTTGCCTATCATTGAAACGCAAGCAGGTGATGTATCAGCTTTCGTACCAACGAATGTAATTTCTATTACAGACGGTCAGATTTTCCTTGAAACAGACTTGTTCAACTCAGGTATTCGCCCTGCGGTGAACCCAGGTATTTCTGTTTCTCGAGTAGGTGGTGCCGCGCAAACTAAGATTGTGAAAAAGCTATCAGGTGGTGTAAGAACCGCTTTAGCTCAATACCGTGAACTTGCGGCGTTTTCACAATTTGCATCAGATCTGGATGATGAAACAAGAAAACAGCTAGAACACGGTGAGCGTGTGACAGAGCTGATGAAGCAAGCACAGTATGCACCTATGAGTGTTGCAGAGCAGGCTCTTGTTTTATTTGCGGTAGAGAAAGGCTTTTTAGAGAATGTTTCAGTTGATAAGATTGCATCTTTTGAGTCGTCTCTCTTATCTTATGCGCGCCTTGAGTATAGCTCTTTGCTTGCTAGCATCAATCAAACTGGTGACTACAACTCAGAAGTTGAAGCACAATTGAAAACATTGCTTGAACAGTTTGTGTTAACACAAACATGGTAACTGAACAATCAATGTACCATTGAGTTTGATAAGGGGAGCATAGATGGCTGTTGCGAAAGAAGTAAAAACAAAGATTTCTAGTGTACAAAATACACGCAAAATCACCTCTGCAATGGAAATGGTTGCAGCGAGTAAAATGCGCAAAGCACAAGAGCGCATGAGTGCAAGCCGACCTTATGCTGAAACTATTTTGAAAGTGATCACACATGTTGCCAGAGGCCATTTAGAATATAAACATTCTTATATGGTCGAGCGTGATGTAAAACGTGTTGGTTATATCTTAGTTTCAACAGATCGCGGCTTGTGTGGTGGTTTAAATGTTAACTTATTTAAAAATTTAAGTTCAGATATTAAATCATGGGCTGATAAAAATGTTGAGGTTGAGTTTGCAACGATAGGTAGTCGTGGCTCTCAGTTCTTAGAACGCTTTGGTGGTAAAATTTGTGCACATACTTGTGGACTAGGCGATGCACCTCTTTTATCTGACTTAGTGGGTTCAGTTCGAGTCATGTTACAAGCCTATGATTCTGGACATTTAGATCGCTTATACATTGTGCACAATAAGTTTGTGAATACAATGAAACAGACACCTGTTATTGAGCCTCTACTACCTTTGCCTAAATCAGAAGATGAAGAAATCTTACATCAGTGGGATTATATTTATGAGCCTGATGCAAAAGAGTTACTCGATAAATTACTATTGCGCTATATTGAAGCGCAAGTTTATCAAGGTGTTGTAGAAAATGTTGCTTCAGAAATGGCTGCACGTATGGTTGCGATGAAGGCTGCGACTGATAATGCAGGCGAGCTCGTTAAAGATCTACAACTTGTATACAACAAAGCACGTCAGGCAGCAATTACTCAAGAACTGTCTGAGATTGTCGGCGGCGCAGCCGCTGTTTAGACAGTAGCAATAATTTTAGAGGAATATCATGAGTAAAGGTATTATTGTCCAAGTTATCGGCGCTGTTGTGGACGTTGAGTTTCCACAAAATGCCGTGCCGCAAGTGTATGACGCTCTTAAAGTCATTCAAGGCGAACAGACATTAGTTTTAGAAGTACAACAGCAGCTTGGCGGTGGCGTGGTTCGTGCTATTGCAATGGGTTCTACAGATGGTTTACGTCGTAGCCTTGAAGTTGAAAATACAAAAGCACCTATCTCTGTGCCTGTTGGAAATCAGACACTAGGCCGCATTATGAATGTTCTAGGCGAGCCTGTCGATGAAGCAGGTCCTATTGAAGCTGAAGAGCATTATGTGATTCACCGTGAAGCACCTTCGTATGAAGATCAGTCAAATTCAACTGAGCTTTTAGAAACGGGCATCAAAGTTATTGACTTGATTTGTCCTTTTGCTAAAGGTGGTAAAGTAGGCTTATTTGGTGGAGCTGGTGTAGGTAAGACCGTCAACATGATGGAGCTTATCAATAACATCGCTAAAGCACACTCAGGCTTATCTGTTTTTGCAGGTGTCGGTGAGCGTACGCGTGAAGGTAATGACTTTTATTATGAGATGCAAGAGTCTGGCGTTTTAGATAAAGTGGCTATGGTTTACGGTCAGATGAATGAACCACCTGGATGCCGTTTACGTGTTGCTTTAACGGGCTTATCCATGGCGGAAAAGTTCCGTGATGAAGGCCGTGATGTCTTGTTATTTATTGACAATATTTATCGTTACACACTAGCGGGAACTGAAGTCTCGGCTTTATTAGGTCGTATGCCTTCTGCTGTAGGTTACCAGCCAACACTTGCTGAAGAAATGGGTGTTCTACAAGAGCGTATTACTTCAACGAAGACAGGATCTATTACTTCTGTTCAAGCTGTCTATGTACCTGCAGATGACTTGACGGATCCATCTCCGGCAACAACTTTTGCTCACTTAGATGCAACGGTTGTATTGAGTCGTGATATTGCATCTCGTGGTATTTATCCTGCGATTGATCCGCTTGAGTCGAGCTCTCGCCAGCTTGATCCTTTGGTCGTGGGTCAAACACATTATGAAGTTGCACGTGGTGTACAGCAAGTAACTCAGCGTTACAAAGAGCTTAAAGATATTATTGCAATCTTGGGTATGGACGAGTTATCAGATGATGATAAAACAACCGTTTACCGTGCTCGTAAGATTGAAAAGTTCTTATCACAGCCTTTCTTTGTTGCTGAAGTGTTCACGGGTGCTCCCGGTAAGTACGTTTCACTAGAAGATACGATTCGTAGCTTTAAAGGTTTGCTTGAAGGTGAGTACGATCATATCCCAGAGCAAGCATTTTATATGGCAGGCTCTATAGATGAAGTGCTTGAGCGAGCGAAAGAGCTAACCGCTGCATAGGAGAGAGTATATGAATACCGCTTCTATTCAGTTAGATGTTGTAAGCGTAGAAAAGTCTATTTTTTCTGGCAAAGTACAGCATATACAAGTCACGGGATCTGAAGGTGAGATGGGGATTAAAGCAGGCCACGCGCCGCTGATTACCTCTATCAAACCTGGTATGGTACATATCGTTAAAGAAGATAATACTGATGCGTATATTTACATATCAGGTGGTATGCTTGAGATTCAGCCTTCAAATGTGAGTGTTTTAGCGGATGTGGCAGCAAGAGCTGAAGATCTTGATGAGCAAGCTGCATTGAGCGCTAAAAAACAAGCAGAAGAAAAGCTTTCGAATAAAGGTCAAGACTTTGATCATAATGCTGCATCGCAAGAGCTTATACAAGCTGTGGCACAGTTGCAGTTGATTAAAAAGTTAAAGCGTAAGTAAAGACGTGATCATTGAGAGTGTATTGCACATACGAAAAGGGCAGCAAAAAGCTGCTCTTTTTTTTCACCTCTGCTTTTCAAGATTGCGTGTATGATATATTCTTTTTTGAGAAATTTTCCTTTCTTTGGTATCATTGCACTATTAAAATTAATTTATAAAACAAAAACTAAGGTCTATCAGGCATGACATTAAAAGTTATTATTCTCGCAGCAGGTAAAGGCTCAAGGATGAAGTCTCAGCTTCCTAAAGTGTTGCATCGCATTGCAGGCAAGCCTATGGTTGAGCATGTAATTGATGTTGCATCAGAGGTTGGAGCGCAACAAACTTATATTGTGTATGGTCATGGTGGCGATCAGCTACAAGCTGCTTTACAGGAGCACCCATTAACTTGGATTCATCAAAGTGAGCAACTTGGTACAGGCCATGCTGTTCAGCAATCCATATCTTGTATTGATGATTCAGATCAAGTTTTAATTTTATATGGTGATGTACCACTTATTACCTCGGAAACGCTTAAAACACTTTTGGTTGCACAGCAAGAGCAAGGTGCTGCGATGCTGACGATGCAGCTTGATGATCCTACAGGATATGGTCGTATTTTATATCAAGATGCTTGTGTATCTGGTATTGTTGAAGAGAAAGATGCAACATCTGAGCAAAAGCAGTTGCAGCAAGTTAATACAGGTATTTTTGCGGTTGAAGGCCAAGATTTGAAAAAGTGGTTAGGCCAAATTAAAAATGCAAATGCCCAGCAAGAATATTATCTTACAGATATTGTTGCACTAGCTTATCAAGATAAAAAAGCCTTCGCTTGCGTTCATGTAGAAGATGTTTTAGAAGTGACAGGCGTGAACAATCGCATGCAACAGGCGATGCTTGAGCGTGCTTATCAAGCTAAAAAAGCGCAAGAATTAATGTTGCAAGGCGTGACACTCATTGATCCTGCACGCATTGATGTGCGTGGCCAAGTCGAGGTTGGGCAGGATGTGAGTATAGACGCCAATGTTGTACTAGAAGGACAAGTGAAGCTGGGTTCAGGTGTTCAAATTGGTGCGCATGTTGTGCTCAAAAATTGTGTTATTGGGGATCATGTCATCATTGAGCCTATGAGCATTATAGAGGGTGCTGTGATAGGTGATGCATGTACTATTGGGCCTTTTGCTCGATTGCGCCCCGGTACCCATTTGATGGGACAAAACCGCGTGGGTAACTTTGTCGAAATGAAAGCGACCACAATGGGGTGCCAATCAAAAGCCAATCACTTGACTTACCTTGGAGACAGCACCATTGGCCAAAAAGTGAATATTGGTGCAGGCACGATCACTTGTAATTATGATGGTGCGTTTAAGCATCAGACACAGATTGAAGATGACGTGTTTATTGGCTCAGGCACACAACTTATCGCACCTGTGGTGATTAAACAAGGTGCGACGGTAGGTGCGGGGTCAACCATTAGTAAAGATGTTGAGGAACAGGTGCTAGCATTAACTCGATCTCAGCAAAAGACGGTTGCAAATTGGTCAAGACCTAAAAAAAAGTAAATTTAATATATTGTGAAGATAAATAAGTAGGTGATTTATGTGCGGTATTGTGGGCGCATGTGCTCAAAGAAATGTAGCTGATATTCTCATTGAAGGTTTAAAGCGTTTAGAGTATAGAGGTTATGATTCTGCTGGTGTTGCAACCTTAGATCAAGGCGTTTTAAAAAGAGAGCGTCGTATTGGAAAAGTGAAAGCTTTAGAAGATGCTTTAAGCGCATCAGAGTTGCTTGGGCATACGGGTATTGCGCACACAAGATGGGCGACACACGGTGCACCGAGCGAAGAGAATGCACACCCTCATGTGTCTCAAGATCGTTTTGCTGTAGTACACAATGGTATTATTGAAAATCATGCAACATTGCGCCAAGAGCTTTGTGCATTGGGTTATCATTTTGAATCAGACACTGATACCGAAGTGATTGTGCATTTAGTTGATCATAAGATGAAGACTGAAGCGTCTTTATTGCATGCTGTACAAGCTGTAGTAAGCCTATTACATGGTGCTTATGGTATGGTGGTCATCGATCAAGCATCTCCAGATGAGATGGTGGTTGCGCGTTCAGGTAGTCCTCTTGTTATTGGTTACGGTGTGGGCGAGCATTTTGTTGCATCAGACCAATTGGCTTTACTTCCTGTAACACATAAGTTCTCTTTTTTAGAAGAAGGCGATGTTGCGCACATTACAGCAAAAAAAGTAATCATCTATGATGCTGGTGGTCAGCAAGTTGAGCGTAGTGTTGTCGATTCAGATGCAACGTATGAATCGAGTGACAAAGGTGCTTATCGTCATTATATGTTGAAAGAAACCTATGAGCAGCCTGAAGCTATCAAGCGCACTTTAGCGGATCGTATTGATCATGACCAACTCAAAGAAGATATATTTGGTGCAAACTCTAAAGATCTATTAAAAGATATTGAGCATATCCAAATTATTGCTTGTGGTACCAGTTATCATGCTGGATTAACAGCTAGGTATTGGTTGGAACAGTATGCAGGTGTGTCGTGCCAAGTTGAGATTGCCTCAGAGTTTCGTTATAGGAAAAGTTATTTACACCCTAAAAGTTTGTTGGTCACCCTATCACAATCGGGAGAGACAGCTGATACTTTAGCAGCTCTAAGACTGGCAAAAGAGCTAGGTTATAGCTCAACCCTAACTATTTGTAATGCACCATCGAGCTCAATGGTACGTGAGTCAGATATGGTGTACTTGATGAAAGCAGGACCTGAAGTGGGAGTGGCTTCTACCAAAGCTTTTACGGTTCAGCTTACAGCTTTACTGTTGTTAACAGGCGCAATCGCACAATATAAAAATCAAGGTCAAACTTTGATCCCGCAATTGATTCAAAGCTTACAAGAGCTGCCACAAAAGCTAGAGCAAACCTTAACTTTAGCAACGGATATTGAGCGCTTAGCAGAAGACTTTGCTGAAAAGCATCATGCACTCTTCTTAGGCCGAGGCGAGCATTATCCGATAGCAATGGAAGGTGCTTTAAAGCTTAAAGAAATTTCCTATATCCATGCAGAAGCTTATGCTGCAGGTGAATTGAAACATGGTCCTCTAGCGTTAATCGATAACGATATGCCTGTGATTGTGGTCGCACCGAATAATAAGCTTTTAGAGAAGTTGCATGCAAATGTTGAAGAAGTTCGCGCACGTGGTGGGCTTATGTATGTATTTGCCGATGCACAAGCACAATTTGAAAGTGATGACACCATGAAGGTCATTCCTGTACCGCATTGTGATGCCTTTATTGAGCCTATTATCTATACCGTTCCTTTGCAGCTTTTATCTTATTATGTTGCTTTGATTAAAGGTACTGATGTGGATCAGCCTCGAAATTTGGCTAAGTCGGTTACGGTAGAATAATAAACCTTAACTGAGAACAGAAAAATAGATAAAGTGTACAAAAATTTTATGTAATTAACTGTTTAGATTGACTTAAACCGTTATCTCTGTATCTTTATGATTAATAAGAGGTAACGGTTTTTTTATATGTTTAAAGGGAATTAAAATGATGTCAGATGAAATCAAGATGTATCGGAGAGATATTGAAAAAATTATAATAGAAAGTGGTTTAGCAGAGAGATCGGGTGGCCTTTTGTATAGTAGTTATGAAACCCTAAGAAAAGGTGATTGGTATTTTCTTGGGCAAAACCCCGGCGGCGAGATCGACTCCGAAGATGAATATGATAAAATCATCAAACACATATATAATTCTGATCCATGTTTCAACGCTTATTTTGATGAGAAGTGGGAGGACAAACAGGGTCGCATTTGCTCCGCAGGCTCACAGCACCATCAGGTCAATATTAAGAAGTTCTTTTCGATATTGGGCGTTGACTTACGAGAGACTTGTTCGAGTAATTTATCTTTTGTGAGATCAAGAACGACTCAGTCTTATTCTGGAAGTCTGTTAAAAGACGCTAAGCTCTGTTGGAAAGTGCATCAATACTTACTTAACATTGTCAGGCCTAAAAATATATTATGTAATGGATCCAAGGCCAGTGATTTCATTTTAAGAAACATGAAAAATGTCAAATATGCATTGCACCAGAAAAAAAAGGTCAGCAATAAACTGACATGTTACTCCTATGTGGGAGATCTGTTGCTTTCAAACACAGATAAACCTCTGACGAATGTGCGCTTGTTCTCTGTTCCTCACCTTGGAATCTATCGATGTTATCCTGAAGCTGCACAGTGGGTTAGTTCTCTGGCTCAATAAGCAGTTTAAGTCTTCATGTTCATCACACAAAAAGATAGAGTTTTCTCTGAGATGCAGCTTTAGGCTATGTATGTTTGATCAGAGTAAGTATGAACTGTCTATAATTAGATTTAAGTAAAGTTAAAAATAGACATCAGCGTTATGCCAAGATCAAACTTAAGCTATGTTGTGATGAGCTTGCTTTGTGTTAGCTTTACGTCCTACTCTTTCGCTGCTCGTATAGAGTTGATCCCTCAAGCACAAGAAATTGCTTCAGATATTTTTTGGTTGTGTAAAGATATGAAAACTCCCAGCTGGCCACGTCCAGATCGTGGGATTGATACGACTTTAGAGCAGTTTGAGTGGAGTCAAAAGTCTTTATCTGCTCATGTAGTGAAACTAAGAGCAATTTATCCTGATGAGCGTTATCTAAAGTATATTATTCGTGGTAAGCCACTGAATCAATGGATAGAGGTATGTGATCGTAAGGTTGATGCGTATCGTTTGGCAAAGCTGCCCAAACCTCAGCGTTATGCTCAGCAACAGATGCTCTCTGCATTGGAGGTTTGTCGCCGAGGTCAAAATTTAATACGAAATCAACACACTCAAGTACAGATGAAGTCTCTATATAAAAAATATAAAAAATTAATGCAGCAAGCTTCTAAGTTAGATCCACTTGTTAATTTATGGAAAAAATATGATATAGAGCAATGCGAGAAAGAGTTTGTTGAGCCTTATCAATCCTTGAAAGTGCAGCCTGCATCACATAAACCCTCTCCTCATTTTAAGCCTCACTCGAGTATGTTAGGAGAAGGAACAACTCAATTTGGACACGGTCTTGTGGCCGTGTTGAAGCAGTATGATATAGGTAAAATAACGCTATCTGATTTATCAACCCATCTTTACACCTTAAAAGAGAGTGAGTTTTTTATGCTCACTGCAATTTTAGAAGATTATGTTATTTATAGTATTGCTGATGAGTATGGTGTTTTTTTCCATCTCGCCATGAAGAAAAAATCTAAGCAAAAGTATAGACAAGGTCAATATTTATTGCACAAGCATGCCTATAAAGCTCATGGCACGATAGAATATAGATATAAGCGCATTCTTGCTTTTCATACTTATAAACAGCCAAGTTAGCTTTGCTTTCTTTTTATTAGAATATATGGAATATAAGCATAAAATAAATTTACTTTTATACTTACTTGAAGAGGTAGTAAAACAGTTTGAGTTGTTTTCATGTTCTTTTTTTCTTTTTTCTTACCCTTTTTTTTTTCATAACCCAAAAGTACTTTAGTAAAGTCCATAACTACTGATTATTAAATAATTTTTTTATTCATAGTGTTTTTTTTAAAATTGATTTTTATTTCCTTTTTGTTTTTTTATTTGGCATATAAAACAATATCTTATGATTGCTTTAGCCTATTTCTTATTTTTTTATGAATGAGTTATAGATCCTGTTTATCATTTCTAGTTGCACATTTGATAGTTATTTATACTCTTACTCAGCTATTAAAAATAACTTTGATATTGGTTTGCTCTCCTTTTATTATTTTATTCTTAGTTGAATGTTGGCGTATTTAAATAAGTGATAATTCAGAGAGATAAAGGTCATCATCATATATACCAATGGAATACAGGAAAAGGAGATTCAATGGATTTAAAAATAGATAAATTGATCAGGCTATCTAAGTTTATGCCAGGTTGGTTACAATCAAGAATGATTCTTTTAGATTTTGATGCAGTATCTTATGGCAAGATTAATTTAAGAAGTAGAACTTGGTTTGAGATATCAACAAAAATGGATTGGTTGCACCAGTATTATGCAGACGGAATAGATGTGCATGCAGCGCAAAGGTTTAAAGAGAACTTAGTTTTTTGGCACGATTTAGACAGGCATCATCATAATTTTTTAAAGATGACAGCACCTCAAAGTAGGCGTTTTGATTTGAGTATACGTTATGATCATGAAATAGAATATATTACTTTAACTTATCCCCACCAGTTTGAAATAAAGCAGCCTACCTACTTTTATAAAATATTGCATGCTTTATCTTTTGAGGTAAATAAAAAAATGCGAAGAGAGAGAAGTAGAATTACGCTACCTTATCGTATTAAAAATGCAGCTATTTTACAGGAAACTATGCGTGATAGCGGGAACAAACCTGATCAGAAAGTCGATATTCAGGCTCAAAAGAAATATGCTTTTAACAATGTATTTCTCACCGCTCTAGAGTTGAAATATGTAGCATGCTTGTTATCTATGATGAGCTTTAAGGAGATAGCCTATCACTTCTCATGCAGTGATACTGCCGTGAGAAAAAAAGTGAATACGATAAAGAGTAAATTAGGCAATGAAAATATGTCTAATTCAAGTCTCTTTAAAGCATTAAAGTCTCAAGGTGTATTGATTGCTTGTATACCTGATATTGTTTGATATTTTTGATGTATGCATAAGGTCAATCTGAGTAGAGCTACAACCTATATTACAGGAAGTTATGGGTTGTAGAATGATGGAGCTCATTTTCTTTAGAGGCCAAGTATGCTTCAAGTCCTTTTTGTCTGAGATCGCACGCAATACAAGATTGACAGCCTGTTCCTATGATACCGTTATAGCAGGTTAAGGTTTCATTTTTAATAAATTCGAGTTGCTTATATTGATCAGCAAGAGCCCAGGTTTCTGCTTTAGTGAGCCACATGAGTGGCGTTTGGATATCGAGTTCATAATCCATACCTAAAGAAAGAACTTTTTGCTGCGCTTGAACAAAGTCATGGCGACAATCGGGATAATTTGAAAAATCGGTTTCACAAACGCCGGTGATCAAGGTTTTTGCCCCTATTTGATAAGCGTATATGCCAGCTAAAGTTAAAAAGAGGATATTACGTCCTGGTACAAAAGAGCTTGGGATATCTTGATCATAATGTTGACTTGGAACCGGAATGTCATCACGTGTTAATGCGCTGATGCTGAGTTCATTTAACAAAGTTACATCCATAATCTTATGTTGATATACTTCAAGTTTTTTACAAATGTTCCGTGCGACTTCAATTTCTTGCTTATGTCTTTGACCATAGTCGAAGGTTACACAATGTATTTCATCAAAATGTTGCTGTGCTTGAATGAGGCAGGTGGTTGAGTCTTGTCCACCGCTAAAAATAACAATTGCTTTGTTCATTCTATTTTTCTTATTTATTGCAGAAGTTGTACAAAGGAACAGCACCCTAAAAAAGGGTGCTTGACTAAGGTATATAATTCATTTAAAACGCTGAGCGTATATAGTCTCTATATTCGGGCTGCCAGAAGTTGTTGTCAATCACTTTTTGTAGCTTTTCATCTGTCATAGGTTTTGCAACACCATCTTCAAATGCTTGTTTTGCTACAGCAAATGCAATTTTGCGGCTCACTACATGAATTTCTTCAATGGTAGGGAGTAAGCCGCCTTGTCCCGTTTGAGCCAGAGGAGAACACTCAGCTAGTGCCTCACTAGAAGCCATAAGCATCCGATCTGTTACTCGCGTTGCCTGACAAGAAATAATACCTAAACCTATACCAGGGAAAATATAACTATTGTTGCATTGTGGAATGCTATATTCTTTGCCGTCAAAGCTTACAGGATCAAATGGGCTGCCTGTGGCAACAATGGCTTTTCCTTTTGTCCATTTAATAATATCTTCAGGTTTTGCTTCAACACGGCTTGTAGGGTTGGAAAGCGGGAAGATAACAGGTTGCTCACACCGTGCAGCCATGGATTCGATAATATCTTTTGTAAACATACCAGCAGCACCTGATACACCAATTAAGATACTTGGTTTGGTATGATGAATCACATCTTGCAGTGATGCATTTTGCTCTTTGAGATTCCAAGGTTTTAAGCTCTCGGGTGCATGTGCTAACTTCTTCTGGAAGGCTAACAAATTAGGCATGTCACTTTGTAGTAAGCCCCAGCGATCAACCATAAAGACTTGAGCACGTGCTTGCTCATCACTAATACCTTCTTTTATCATTTGTGCAATAATGGCTTCAGCAATACCACATCCTGCAGAACCGGCACCGAGAAAAACGACTTTTTGTTTGCTTAGTTGGCGATTGCTGGATTTACATGCAGCTAGAAGAGAACCGACAGTTACAGCTGCGGTACCTTGAATATCATCATTGAAGCAGCAAACTTTATCTTTATAGATATCAAGTAAAGGCATTGCGTTTTGGATAGAGAAATCTTCAAACTGTATGAGCACATTAGGCCAGCGGCGTGTAGCTGCTTCAATGAACATTTCTACAAAATCATAATACTCTTTGTCACGAATACGGTTTTGACGCCATCCCATATAAAGTGGATCGTTGAGCAAGATAGGATTATCGGTTCCGACATCTAATGTAACCGGTAGTGTATAAGCAGGGCTGATACCACCACAAGCTGTATAGAGTGAAAGTTTACCAATAGGAATACCCATACCTCCGATACCTAAATCACCAAGACCTAGGATACGCTCGCCATCGGTGACGACAATAATTTTAACATTGGTTTTGTTTGCATTATTTAAAATGGCATCTATTTTATCTCGATTAGGGTAAGAGATAAAAACACCTCGGCTGCGGCGGTAGTTATTTGAATATTTTTCGCAAGCAGCACCTACAGTAGGAGTATAAATGATGGGCATCATTTCACTTGTGTGCTGCGACACAAGCTGATAGAACAGAGTTTCGTTAGTGTCTTGGATATTTCTTAAATAAATATATTTTTGTAAGTCATTAGAAAAGCTGGAGTATTGTTGATAGGCTCTATCTGTTTGCTCTTCAATGGTTTCAATAGTCTCAGGTAGTAGTCCGTCGAGGTTGAATGCTATGCGCTCTTCCTCATTAAAAGCTGTGCCTTTGTTTAGCAATGATGATTCCAATATTGCAGCACCTGCAAAAGGAATATAAAGAGGTCGTTTTTTGTCTTCCATTAATGAGCCTTTAACTTTACAAAATAAATATTAAATATTAAGCATTATTATACCACACAAAGCATAAAAATAGAGAGTTTCATCATGATTTTGTATGGTATCAAATTTACAGTGCGCCTATTATTTTTTTGTTTATTAAGAGATGACCTTTGTTTATTTTTACTTTCATTTGATAGTTTCCTAAGTCTGTTTTGGTGACGACTTTCTCTTTTTCATAGATAGGCAATAAAGTATGCATAATAGGATAGATAGATTCAATATTTTTGCTAAAAGTAAGATTAAGGTTACCTTTAATCTGATCTATATAATGCTCGAAACCATCTATTTTCTTTTCAATATATGCGGGAAATTTAACTTCCCCATCTAACTTCATATCAACTTGATTATATCCTGTTTTGATTTGGTTAATTTGCAAAAGAATAGGGGTAGGGTTAACCGTGTTTAAAAGTGTTCGAGCTTTGTTTTCATTCATGTTTTCAGTATAGATACCGAGCTCAGAATATAGTTTTGCAACTTGCTTATGAATGCCTTGTACACGAATATCAGCAGAGAAGTCATCAAAATTCACAGGTGATTCACTTGAGATATATAAACTTTTCATGGTCCATAAATTCTCAAGCTTTACTTGTTTCTTTGGAGGCTCATTCACATTGTAACGCAAAAAGAGTTCATTTATTCTAAAAAGTGTTTCACTGATTCGATATGCATGTATTTCATCAACTTGAAGACTTAATTGAGTTGTCCAAGGTTGTTGTTTGAGCATATCGAAAAGTAATTCTGTATGTAGATTATTAAACTCTATAGATTCGTAGTTTTTATTTTCTAACTTTACATGATCAAGATAAATATTTAAGGTGTTATATTGTAGATTTCTATCCGATTCATAAAAGAACTTCATATCATCAAATTTTATTTTTTTAGGATAATTTATCTTGAAAGGCTTAACAGATAATTGGCTTGTAATGCGTTGAGTAATCACCGTATATTGCCAGTTCCACTGATAGTTAAGTTGTTCCCATACCTTTGAGTTGATGCTAAAGGGGTGAGCAGTATTAATTTTGACCTTGTTCTGGCAGTCTATATAAAAAGGCCAGACTTTACACTTTTGCTTGATAGTAAAAGTGACAGGCTCTTTGAGTTGAACATGAATTTTATTTTCATCAAAGTAAGTTTGATACAAAGTAATGACGTATTGATCTTCTTGGTTTAAGCTCAAACTTTTTTTCGACTTGAATTTGATTTGAATCCCTTCTTCTTGAAATTTCTCATTGTATTGCTTTACAACACTTTGATTAAACTGATCAAAATGTGTGCTGGTATAATAAGTGCTTACGCTGGTGAACATGGCTAAGAGCAAGATGCTGCCAACGAGCAAGATGATCATAATTAGCCTTACATAGTTGATTCAAAAAGTATTGATTCTTTCATATTAGCTAATCTCAGCTAGATTAGCTAAATCTAACCCAAAAATTAATTGTATTTCTTTATTTTATGCAATGTCAGTCGTATTGGCTTTTAAATGATAAAAAGTATTGACAATAAATGCGTATTCTCTTTATGTTGGATCCCGATTGAGGTGATGTAACTTATGATGATATAACTTATGCATTTGAGAGGGAACTATGTCCAGTGCAGGGAAACAGTTTAGAGAGGCAGTTAAATCAGCACAACCACTGCAGGTTGTAGGGGTTATTAATGCTTATTTTGCTGTGATGGCAGAAAAAGTTGGGTTTCAAGCGCTTTATTTATCGGGTGCTGGCGTAGCGAATGCTTCGTTAGGCTTGCCTGATTTAGGTATGAGTGAACTCGAAGATGTTTTAACGGATGCGCAGAGAATTGTGCGGGCGACTTCTTTACCTTTGCTTGTTGATATTGATACAGGTTGGGATAACATAACACAAACAATACAAGTTTTTGAGGCAGCGGGTGTTGCAGCGGTACAAATCGAAGATCAGATTGCAGCAAAGCGTTGTGGACATCGCCCGAATAAGGTCTTGGTGCGCACTCAAGAGATGGTTGAACGTGTTAAAGAAGCAGTTGCTGCAAGAAAACAAGATGACTTTGTGATTATGGCGCGTACTGATGCTGTCGCCGTAGAAGGTATGGATGCGGCTATTGCAAGAGCTCAAGCTTATGTTGATGCGGGTGCAGATATGATTTTTGCAGAAGCTTTAACTGATCTCTCTCAGTACAGAACTTTTAAAGACCAGCTTAGTGTTCCTATTCTTGCCAACATGACAGAGTTTGGCAAAACACAACTCTTTCATAAGCAAGATTTATATCAAGCAGGTGCTGATATCGTTTTATATCCACTCAGTACTTTTCGATCAGCAAGTGCTGCAGTTCTGAGTGTGCTTGAGTCGATTCATACGCGTGGTGATCAAAATGCAATACTGGACTTAATGCAAACAAGAGAGTCACTATACGACTTTTTGAATTATGAAAAATTAGAGCAAGATTTAGATAAGACACTAAAGCATGAACGTCAAGGATGAATATTATGTCAAAGAGCGAACAAAAAACAACGGGTTTACGTGGACAAGTTGCAGGAGATACAGCTTTATGCACGGTGGGTATGGAAGGTGTGGGGTTGTCATATCGAGGTTATGATATCCAAGATTTAGCTGAAGGAGCAAGCTTTGAGGAAGTCGCCTATCTACTTTTGTATGGTCATTTACCAAACTGTGTTGAACTTGAGCTGTATCAAGCAAAGTTAAAAAGTTTGCGTCATTTACCTCAGGCACTGCGTTTAGTTTTAGAGCAGATTCCTGCAAGCGCTCACCCCATGGACGTACTCAGAACAGGTACAGCGATGTTAGGTACTTTGGAGACAGAGCAAGACTTTACCAAACAACAAGATTTAGCCGATCGTTTGTTGTCTATCATGCCTGCAATCATTTGTTATTGGTATCGTTTCAGTCATGATGGTGTGCGTATTGAAACAGAAACCGACGACAACCAGTTAGGCGCATACTTCTTACATTTACTGCATGGAAAAAAACCTTCAACATTGCACGCTAAAGTGATGGATGTATCACTTATTTTGTATGCAGAGCATGAGTTTAATGCTTCCACATTCACTTCAAGGGTTTGTGCATCGACTTTATCAGATATGCATTCTTGCGTTGCTGCAGCTATAGGTGCATTACGTGGCCCTTTACATGGCGGGGCGAATGAAGCTGCTATGGCTCTTATCGAAACGATGAAAAATGAGCAAGATGCCACAGAAAAACTTGCTTCGATGCTCGCACAGAAGCAGAAAATTATGGGTTTTGGTCATGCTGTGTATAAGACATCTGATCCCAGAAATGCCATTATCAAATCTTGGTCGGAAAAACTGGCAGCAGATTTCGGCGATGATAGGCTTTACCGTGTTTCTTGTGCTTGTGAGTCTTATATGTGGGAACAAAAGAAACTTTTTTGCAATGCAGACTTTTTCCATGCATCTGCTTACCATTTTATGGGTATTGCTACGCCTCTTTTTACGCCTATTTTTGTGTGTTCCCGTACAGCGGGTTGGACTGCACATATTATGGAGCAAAGAGAGAATAATCGTATTATTCGTCCGAGTGCACAGTACATTGGAGAAAATCCACGTACCTTAATACCTTTGCAGCAAAGGTAAATAGGTACAAAAAGATAGAAATGATCATAAAAAAGGATAGTTATGAATACAGATTTGAATGAAAAAATGCCTCCAGATGAAGTGCTTGTACAGATTGCCAATTATGTCTGCGATACACCGATTGAAAGCAATAGAGCGTATGAAACCGCAAAGCTTTGTTTAATGGATAGCATTGGTTGTGCAGCTCTAGCGCTTAATTTTCAAGAGTGTCGTAAACTTTTAGGCCCAGTCATACCCGAAACATCGGTGCCTAAGGGCGTTCCTGTGATGGGTACTTCTTTTTGTTTGGATCCCATTAAAGCAACTTGGGATTTAGGTTGTATGATTCGCTGGCTTGATTTTAATGATACTTGGTTAGCTGCTGAGTGGGGTCATCCCTCTGATAACTTCGCCGCAATACTTGTTGCTGCTGACTTTGCTGCGCGTCACCAAGGTCGTGCTATCACGATGCATCAAGTGCTTACCTACGCCATTAAAGCTTATGAGATTCAAGGCGTACTGGCTTTAGAGAATAGCTTTAATCAGGTAGGTCTTGATCATGTCATTTTAGTGAAAGTTGCTTCAACAGCCGTGGCCACACATCTATTAGGGGGCACGAAAGCGCAAGTGATTGATGCGCTGAGTTTGGCCTGGGTTGATGGTCAATCCTTGCGTACTTATAGACATGCACCTAATGCGGGCTCTAGAAAGTCTTGGGCTGCAGGAGACGCTGCAGCACGTGCGGTACAATTAGCATGGATCACCTTGAAAGGAGAAATGGGATATCCTAGTGCATTATCAGCACCTCATTGGGGTTTTTATGATGTCTCTTTTGAAGGCAAAGCCTTTGAGTTTAATCAAGGTTATAGCTATTACGTGATGGAAAACATTTTATTTAAAATTTCTTATCCTGCTGAATTTCATGCGCAAACTGCTGTTGAGTGTGCAGTGCAGTTGCACCCTCAAGTTAAAGATAGGTTTGATGATATAGAAAGAATCGAAGTTACAACACATTTGTCCGCAATACGCATTATATCAAAGACAGGTACATTAAATAATCCAGCCGATAGAGA